>DAHUZG010000398.1 GCA_027306715.1 Acidimicrobiaceae bacterium | reverse complement strand
CCCGAGGTCTCGCAGGGAGATGGCGGCGAGGCCGTCACGATGAGCCAGCGTCCACGCCTCGGCGAGGATCGTCGCCAGCTTCGCTTCCCGACGGCGCCTTCGTCGATCAACCTGGTTGTTGGTCTCGGCTGTCGACACTTGTGCTCCATAACTATGATCGATAGATCATCTATCACTCATAGTTATTGATCGACAGAGCTCTGTCAAGCGCCAGCCGGCCAGCAGGCGGGCAGCCGTCTACCTGTCGCAGAAGTGACGCCAGATTGCTGCTGGCAGGTCGGTACCGATGCGAGGAGGTCTCGACCGTCGACGATTAGGACGGCGTCGAGAGCGACTCGTTGCCTCTGGTGTGCATTGGCTCGAAGGCGGGTTGGGCCATGACCCGAGGGCCAGACGGGCTTGGAGGTCAAAGATGGTCGTGCCGAGTTGGTCTCCTGCGAGAAGCCAGGGGGCGAGAGGGACTGACCGGCTCTCGCCGACTGGCGGGAGGGCTCGCGAGGCGATCCGGATCTCTGCCGAGGTGTCTGTAGCTGCCAGCCGATCTCGTCCACGACGGCTTCTCGCCGGTAGGGGGCTCGCTCTTGATCGAACAGGTGAGAGTCGGCATCCGGATCGATCCCCCTGCTTGGGGGAGGTCCGGATTGCCGCCGGTTTTAGCCGTTGGCCAGCAGGGCTGCGGCGATCGTCGGGAGGCGCTGCGGATCGGAGATGGCGTCGATCTCGACGATCTTGTCGTCCGCGATCGTGAACTTGGTCACCGTGACGGGCCGCCCGTCGGCGGTGGCGACTACCTCGGCGGCGCCGTTGACGAGCGCGGGGCGCCACCGCATGCCTGGATAGACGAACAATGGCCGTAGGCCGCGCCCGGCGCCGTGCCCTGCCGGCGAGCTGCCTCGCCGCGGTGGGGGTCCACTCCACCATCGCGGCGATCTCCTCGAAGGGCAGGCCGAAGAGGTCGTGCAGCACGAAGGCCAGTCGTTCGGCCGGAGCCAAGGTGTCGAGCACGATGAGGAGCGCCAAGCCGACCGAGTCGGCCGCATGCGCGTCATGACCATCGGAGCCACCGGGGCGGTTGGCACTCCGCTCGTCCGGCAGGTTCTCGAGGCGGGTCACGAGGTGATCGGTACGTCTCGCTCGCAGGAACGGGCCAAGCACCCCGGCTCCTTGGGCGCTCATCCCATAGTCCTCGACGTCCTCGACGCCCGAGCGGTCCGCACCTCGGTCTCGTCGAGAGGGGCGCCCGCTCATCGAGCTTCGGGTGACCGCCTCGCGTAGCCTGGCGGCTCGTGCCACGCCGTAGCGCCGGGCTGCTGCCCTACCACGTCGCCCCGAACGGTGCGTTGCAGCTTTTCCTGGCTCACCCCGGCGGCCCGTTCTTCGCCGGTCGCGACGAGGGAGCTTGGACGATCGCCAAGGGCGAGCACGGCCCGGACGAGGAACCGCTCGCAGCTGCCCGCCGCGAATTCGCCGAGGAGATCGGACGGCCGGCGCCCGAAGGACCCGTGATCGAGCTCGGTGAGATCCGCCAGCCCGGCGGCAAGCTCGTCACTGCCTTCGCCGTCCCCGCTCTGCCGGGATCGCTGACCTATGCCGCCAGCAACACCTTCCCGCTCGAGTGGCCGCGCGGCTCAGGCCGCGTGGTCTGGTGTCCGGAGATCGACCGGGCGGAGTGGATGAGCGAGGAGCCGGCCCGCCGGCGCCTCGGCAAGGGCCAGGTGGCCTTCATCGACCGGCTGCTCGACCAGCTCGCCGACGACGGGGGGCTCACCGCTCCGGCAGGCCCTCGCTGAGCACGCCGGGGGGGTTCGTCGAGAACACGGGCGGCGGGACGTAGTCGCGCAGCTCCGGCAGCTCCGGTAGTGACTCGGCGTCGAGGCCGGCATCGGGCTGGCGGGCCGCCTCGCCACGGCGGAAGACGACCCGCTGGTAGGCCACGTACTTGGCGAGCCAGAGGACCAGGTTGACGGCGAGGAAGCCGAGACCGACGAGCGCCACCCTGGCGCTGCCACGCGTCGGGCTGTGGTGGGCGATGAAGCCGGTGGCGAGGCTCGTGATGAGCATCGAGATGATCGAGATCGTCCAGTACTGCGCGACCTGCAACCCGGTCCGCCGGCGGTCGGCCTCGGGCCAGATCCAGTAGCGGCTGAGGAGGTAGGAGGGGACCACGCCGACGAGGTTGGCGATCGCCGCGGCGACCGTCGCGCCGGTGAGCTTGGTCGCCACGATGATGAGGAGGGTGGCCTCGCTGAACCCGAGAGCGACAGCTGACGTCGCGCTGTAGCGGATCAAGCGCCGGATCAGCGTCCAGCTGAGCTTCGCCCGCAGGGGATGAGTGGGGACCGGCGCCGGCAGCCCGGCCGTCGACTGCCTCACATGGTCCATGTCGGACGGATCGTACACGCCCGGCCTGGGAGCGGCATGTGGGAAATGCGAAGGCTGTGTGAACGGCTGTCGCAAACGGACCGGCGGGCTCCGGATAGCCGGCGCCCGAGCAGGCATCCGCGCCGGCGGGAGCGGCAACCTGCGACGTCGACGAGACCGCGGTACGCGACCTCGTGGCCAACGCGCTTTGTAGGAGATGAGGGCGGCGCTCCGCCGTTCGCAGGTGTGGAGGTGCGAACCGTGACAACGACCACAGAAGGGCCCGGGGACGGGGAGGGGTCGGGGCGGTCCGGAGGCGACGCCGCCGAGGGGCTGGCCACGAGCGTCGCCGCCCCGGCGACCGGCGCCCCGGGTCGAGGCTGGGGGAATCGTAGGGCCAGCCGCCGGACGGCTCTGCGGTTCGGCGTTGCCGGCGCAGTCGCGTGCGCCGCCTGCGCGGCGGTCCTCGTCGCAGGCCTACCGACCGGCGCCTCGGGGACGGCACCCCCCCGGAGCAACCGCTCTGGCGGCGAGGCGCCGGCAGCCCGGCTGGACTCGGCGGCGACAGCCGGCTCCGGCAGCACACACCCGAGACGGGCCTCCGGCGCCTCCGGCGCCTCGGGCGCCTCCGGCGCCTCGGGCGCCGGACCGACGATCACCGTCACGGGCACCGGCACCGCTCAGGGCCAACCCGACACCCTCAGCCTCCAGATGGGAGTGACCACTCAATCCATCAGTGCCGGCGTCGCGCTCGACACGAACAACACCGACATGAGCGCCCTCGAGCGAGCTTTCACCGCTGCCGGCGTTCCGACCTCGGACCTGCAGACCGATCAGCTCGATATTCAGCCGAACTATTCGAACAGCGGCTCGATCACCGGCTACCAGGTTGACGACGACCTCACCGTCACCCTCCACGACCTCGCCGACGCCGGCACGGTGATCGACGACGCCGCACACGCTGTGGGCAACGCGGCGCGGCTCGACGGCGTCAGCTTCTCGCTCTCGCAGCCGTCGGCGCTGCTCGGCCAGGCGCGCTCGGCTGCCTTCGCTGACGCGCAGCGCGCCGCCACGCAGCTGGCGATCGCCGCCGGAACGACCCTCGGACCCGTCGTCAGCATCACCGACGAGTCCGAGCAGCAGCCGTCGCCCATCATGTACGGCGCGCACATGGAGGCTGTGGCGGCGCCGTCGTCTGGTGTCCCGGTCCCGCTGCAGGGTGGGAGCGAGCAGGTCACAGCTCAGGTCCGAGTCGTCTTCCAGCTCGGGAGCTGACCATGGAGGAGCTCGACACGGGTCACCTGAGCAGGCTTGTCGACGAGGGCGGACCGGAGCCGTCTGACGAGAAGCTGCGAGCGATCGTCTCGCGGGCTCACCGGCGCCAGCAGCGACGCTTCGCAGCCGCAGCCCTGGCTTCGTTGCTCGCCGCCACCGGGGCCACCACCGCGGCCGTTCTCGAGGCGCTGGTGCCGGCGGCCGTCCCCGCCGCCATCCGGGGCCGGCCGGCGAGCGAGAGGGCCGTCTCGGCGAGGCCCTCCACGGCTAGGCCCGCTTCGGGAAAAAGCGCCCCCTCGGGCTCCTCGAGCGGCGCTGCCTCGGCGAGCAGCGGGCGTCAGGCGGCGACGCGGTCGCGCCACACCGCGGCCAGCACGGCGCTGCCGCGCACCGGCGCCTCGGCAGCGGTGAACCCGGCCTCCGCGCCTGTGGTGCCCGGCAGCGCCGGCGTGGCGTGCCCGGCGACGGCGGCCGAACCCGCAGTCGGCTCCTGTGCCGCCTGTTCGGTCCCGAGCTGGACCCGCTTGTTCGTCCGTGACGCACCCGGTGGCGTCGTGGTGCGTGCCTACCTGGCAACGGTCAGCATGCCGGGATCGATGCTCTGCGCCGGCGCGGGGACGTCGCTCCCGTTGGCGCCCGCACCGACGCCAGCAGCTGCGGGGACGGTCGAGGGTGCCTCAGGTGCCTCAGGTGCCTCAGGTGCCTCAGGTGCCTCAGGTGCGACCGGCGCCACCGGGAGCCCCCCGACCACCAGCCCTGCCGGCTCGGGGAGCGCTGCGGGCTCGACCACCGGCCCGGTCAGCTCTCCGCCTGCACAGGTCATCCCTGCGGAGACAAGCGTGCTCGAGGTGGAGGTCTCCGACGCGGGGGCGGTGGCCACCTACCCAGCGAGCGTCCTTCCCGGGGCGAGCCAGGATTCAGCGAGTGCGCCGATCCGGTTCCTGCAGGTTGAGGTGGCTGGCGCCGCCGAGCACGCCCCGATGCTCGTCGCCATCGCCCAGGTGTCTGCCGCCGTGCAGAACGTGTCGGCTCAGCTGGGAGGCGCGAGCGACTCGATGGCGCCGGTCGCGGGATGGGCGGTACTGGCTGCCGGCGTGCCGTCGCCCTCGACGTCGCAGGTGGTCAACGTGAGCGCCGACGGCTCCGCCGGCGTGCTCGAGAGCACATCGGTATCTGAAGAGCCCTCCTTCGAGGCTCCTCCCACCGCTGCGCAGCCGGGGACCACGTCGCCGGGGACCACGTTGCCGGGGACCACGTCGCTGGCGGCGGCGCCGGCGTCGACCGGCTCAGCTTCTGGCACCTCCGCCGGGTCGTCGTGACGCTGGCGGAGCTTCCGGCACTCCCGGCAGCCCTCGGCAAGACTGCGTGCATCGAGCAGAAGGACGTCGGCGTGGCCGACGCTGATTTCGTCGACTGCTACCGGGTTCATTATCCACGCCTCGTGCGGGCGATGGAGCTGACCGGTCTCGGCCGCGCGGCGGCCGAGGACGTCGCGCAGGAGGCCTTCGCCCGCACGTTCGCCCACTGGCGCCGGATCGCCAGGGGGACCAACCCGCCCGGCTATGCCTATCGTGTCGCCTTCCGGCTCGCTGCCCGGCGTGAAGCTCGCACGTGGCGTACGCCGACGAACGGGGAAGGGGCTCGATTCGCCGTTCCCCTTCCGCGAGCCGGCCCCAGCGCCCCGGTAGCGGGGCGCGGCCCCGGCGCACCAGCCGGCCCCGCTGCGGAGCTCGACGACCGCCCGGGT
Organism: Acidimicrobiaceae bacterium; assembly: GCA_027306715.1. Taxonomy (GTDB): domain Bacteria; phylum Actinomycetota; class Acidimicrobiia; order Acidimicrobiales; family Bog-793; genus DAHUZG01. The sequence continues at coordinate 24,394 of DAHUZG010000398.1, read as the reverse complement.
TCCACCGACGTCGCGGCCGAGACGGTGCTCCGTGTCGCCCTCGCCGAGGCGATCGGCGCGATGCCGCCGGCGCGGCGGGCTTGCGCGGTGCTGTGCCTGGTGGCCGGCCTGCCGACGCGCGACGCCGCGAAGGCGCTGCGCATCGCTGAGTCGACCGTGCGCAAGCAGATCGAGCGGGCGCGCGCCGACCTTCGAAGCGCGCTCGGCTAGGCCGACGAGGGCGAGCAGAGAAGAGAACGAGCTGATCAGTGCGGCTCGTGCCCGCGTCGTCGCCGGGGCACTGCGAGCACCCTCCCCGGACTCGCTGTTGGCGCAGGCGGGCTCGAGTCGGGCTCGCCCTCACCTGTCACCTCCGGCCCCGGCCTCGCCCCAGCCGGCGGCTCGGGCGGTCGCGCCCGTGCCGGGAGCAGCGCCGCCGCGAGCAGGCACCCGGCGAGCACCACGGCGGCGGCCGGTAACAGCGCCAGGTCAGTCCCGTCGACAAAGGCCGAGCGCGCCGCGCTTGCCAGCTCGGCGCCGAGCGGCCCACCGAGATGGACGGCGACGCCGAGGGCGCCGCCGATCGAGCCGAGGATGGTGGCAGCGACCGCTGCCGGGACGTGGTGGGGCGCGATCACCCGCGTCATCCGTTCCTGGTAGCGGGTGGAAAGCACGCTGCCGATGACGGCGACACCGACGGCGCCCCCGAGCTGGATGAAGGTCCCATTGGTGGCCGAGCCGACGCCGGTGTGGCTGCGCGGGACCGAGCCCATGACCGAGGCCGACACCGACGGCATCGCGAGCGCTGCGCCGACGCCGATCGTCACCATCCCGGGGAGCATCGCCGTGTAGTCCCAGCTGACGGTGGCGTGCGAGAGGATGAACAGTCCCGTCGCCGCACAGAGCATGCCGGTCGCCGTGGTGACCTTCGTCCCGACGAGGCGGTTTATCACCGACGACAACGGCGCCACCACGGCAAGCACGGCGGCGATCGGGAGCATCCGCACCCCCGCCTGTAGCGCCGAGTAGCCAAGGTCGAACTGCAGGAACTGGGTGAGGAGGAAGAGCGACCCGACGAGGCCGAAGATCACGAGTCCGACCGAGGACACGGCGACCGAGAAGCTGCGGGCGCGGAAGAACTCGAGATTGAGCATCGGGTGCGGGCTCGATCGCTCCCAGACGGCGAAACCGGCCAGCAGAACGACCCCCCCGGCTCCTGGCCCGACCACGAGCGGCGACGTCCAGCCGTCGACGGGCGCTTCGATCACCGCCCAGAGGACGAGCCCGACGGCGGCGACTGAGAGGAGCGCTCCGACGAGGTCGGGTCGCCGGGCGGCCGCGTCGCGCGAGTCGGGAACGAAGCGGATGGCGAGCAGCGCCGCGCCGATCGCGATCGGGACGTTGATGAGGAACACCGAGCCCCACGAGAAGTGAGCGAGCAGCAAGCCACCGACGATCGGGCCGAGGGCGAAGCCGACACCGCTCGTCCCGGCCCACAGCCCGATCGCCTTCTGGCGCTCGGCCGGGTCGCGGAACACGTCGGTGATGATCGACAGCGTCGACGGCATCAGCAGCGCCGCGCCGACGCCCATGCTGGCGCGAGCGGCGATGAGCACGCCCACCGATCCCGAGATCGCCGCCCAGGCCGAACCGGCCGCAAAGGCGAGCAGCCCGACGAGGAAGGTGCGCTTGCGACCGAAGCGGTCCGCCAGGCTGCCGGCCGTGAGGAGGAGGCCGCCGAAGACGAGGGCGTAGGCATCGACGATCCACTGAAGCTGGCTCGAGGTGGCGTGCAGATCGCGCACCAGCGCGGGCAAGGCGACGTTGAGCACGGTCGTGTCGAGGTTGATGATGAGCAGCGACGAGCACAGAACGGCGAGCGCAGCCCATGGCGATATTGCTCGTGTCGCCGGCGGGGGCGTGGAGACGGCGTCGGCGAGATCGATCACGGGCTCATCGTCGGGGCGTTCTCCGTCGCCGACCAGGGTCCAATGGCTACTTCTTCCCGATCCGACGGCCGTCGGCTGCGGGGGTGCCCGGAGTCGATCCCCCTTCGATCCATGCCTGCGCGCGGGCGTAGCCAAGGGTGATCAAGCGGGACGACTGGCGCAGGTCGCCGAGCGGGACGTGAGCCCTCGGCGGAGGCACGATGTGGAGGCTCAAGCCCTCCGGATATCCGCCGGGCGCGAGCGCGGCCTCCTCCCGCTGCAGCCGCTCAACTTGCAACGGCGCAGTCGGGATGACCCAAAGCTCGCGCGCCCCGAGGCTGATCGCCTGTCGAACCGGCGTGTCGGCGGAGGCGGCGCCGTCGATGAGCGTGAGGCCGTCGATCTCCACCGGCGGCATGACACCGGGGATCGCACAGCTTGCCAGCAGCGCCGTCATCACGTCACCGGCCTCGATGACCACCGGCGCCCCGCCGGCAACCTCGGTGGCGACGACCGCGAGCCGGACGGGTGAGTCCTCGAGTCGGTGAAAGCTCACGAACGACTCGAGCACGCGACGCATCGGTGCCGAGTCGAAGAGATAGCCGTGATGGCCGAGGAGACCGCCGATCAGCACCGATGCGTTGACCTCGAACACGTCCCGTCGACGGAGCGACGACCAGAAGGAGACGATCTCCTCGATGCCGGGCAGGCCGGGGTGGCTGGCCAGGAATGCACCGTTCACCGCGCCAACCGAGGTCCCGACGATCAGCCGGGGCCGTATGCGGTGCTCGTAGAGGGCTCGTAGCATGCCCACCTGCAGCGCCCCGAGGTTGCCACCGCCGCTCAGGACGAAGGTTGGAGCCTCATCCACGGAGACCCGCGCCCCGCAGGCTGCAGGGCGCCGTGAGCGACGTGGCGGTGGCGGCGATCATCCTCGGTCAGCCCCCGGCGATCTTCGCGAACGCCGCCGTCAGCCCGGTGCGGGACGGTCGCCGGGCTCTCTGATGATGACGAGCGGACAGTGGGCGTGTGTCGCCAGATACTCGCTGACCGAGCCGAGCAGCATCCCGGCGAACTGGCCGTGGCCGCGGCTTCCGACGACGAGGAGCGCGGCCGTCCTCGATGCCTCCTCGAGCACGGGCGCGGGATGGCCACGGACCACCTCACGGATCAGCTCGATCGCCGGAGTCGCACCGAGCACCGCAGCCACGGTCTCGTCGAGCACCGCCTTGGCATCGGCCGCGAAGTCGACGTTCTCGGGCCACGGAACCGGGTAGCCGTAGCTGTTCGGGAATTCCCACGTCGTGACGACCGTCAGAGGAGCTCCGGTGGCGCTCGCCTGGCGCGCTGCCCAGGCGAGCGCCATCTTCGAGTGCTCCGAACCGTCGATGCCGACCACGATGCGACTCCGTCGCTCGGGATCGCCTGGCTCGGGATCGCCTGGCTCGGTCGTCATCTTCCCTCCCCGGCGGTGCGCCGGCTCGGAGCGCGGCCGTAGGTCGACCCTAGCCCACTGCGCGTCGAAGGGGTCACGTTCGGCTACCGATCAAACCGACCGCCTACGTGTGCGCCGCCCACCCCGAGCCGCAGCCGGCGCGGCTTTGCAACGCTCTGACCGGGCACGCCGTTGCCGTGGCCGCGGGCTCGGCTCGCCTTTTTGCTTCTGGCCTTCCTTATCGTGCCTCGGTCAGAACGACAGGGCCTCCGAGCCTTGCTCGGGCAGTCGCTTCAGCCGTGGTGGCCACATTCCGCGAGGCCGACGCTGCCGCCTATCGCACAGCGTATTCGGGAGCCGGCCGGCTTGGCCGGCCGGCTCGATGGTCCTCTGTGCGGACGAGCGACCGCTCGGGGGCCCTCGTGCTCGCCCGGGCGCCGACCCGGGCCGCCTTCGAGCCGCCCGAGGTGGCGTTGGCCGAGCTGTGCGCGTCCGTCTCCCCAAACGGAGCGTCGAACAACCGCTCAGGTCGTCATGATCGCGTGAGGACGACCTTCAACGCTCCGGTGTCGCCCGCTCGGGAGAACGTGTCGTAAGCGGCGTCGAACTCGTCGAGCCCGAAGCGGTGGGTGACAAAGCGGGCCGCGTCGAGCTGGTGCGAGGTCACCAGACGAAGCAGTGTCGGCGTCGAGCAGGTGTCGACGAGCCCGGTCGTGATCGTCACGTCCTTTGTCCACAGCTCCTCGAGATGAAGCGTCGCCGAGGCGCCGTGCACACCGATGTTGGCCACGTGGCCCCCCGGACGCACCAGAGCTGTCGCCAGCTCGAAGCTCGCCGGCACGCCGACTGCTTCGATCGCAACGTCGGCTCCGAGACCGTCGGTGAGCGAGCGGACCGCTTCGACGGCGTCCTCCCTGCCGTTGTTGACCGTGACGTCGGCACCGAACAGCTTGGCGGCCTCGAGACGGCTGTCGACGAGGTCGATCGCCACCATGTGGCTCGGGCTGTACAGCCGGGCGCCCATGATCGCGGCGAGGCCGATCGGACCGGACCCCACCACGGCGACGGTGTCTCCGGGTCGAACGGCTCCGTTGAGGACGCCGACCTCGTATGAGGTCGGGAGGATGTCGGCGAGCATGAGGATCTCCTCGTCGCTCGCGCCGGAGGGAACCGGGTAGGTCGAGGTATCGGCGAAGGGAACGCGCACGTACTCTGCCTGGGTCCCGTCGATCAGGTGACCGAGTATCCAGCCTCCGCCACCGAGGCACTGGCCGTAGCGGCCCTCCCGGCAGAAGCGGCACGCTCCGCAGGCGGTGATGCACGAGACAAGGACGCGGTCGCCGGTCCGGACGTTCTTCAGGCCGCTGCCCACCGACTCGACCGTCCCGACGGCCTCGTGGCCGAGGATCCGACCAGGCGTCACCTCGGGGACGTCGCCTTTCAAGATGTGCAGGTCCGTCCCGCAGATCGTCACCGCGTCGACGCGGACGATGGCGTCGGTGTCAGCCTGGACCGTTGGCTTCGGCACCTCTTCCCAGGTCTTGTTCCCGGGTCCGTGATACACGAGTGCCTTCATCGGCCTCTCCTTCTCGAGTGCAACCACCCCAAGCTAGAGCGAGCTGGTGCGTCCCTTTAGGGGCGAACGGCCCGAATGTCGCGGCCTTTGTTGCCTCGTGGCGCTCGTGACCCCGGACCGGTCTGCACGGTCGCAGCCCGGGGTTACAGTGACCCATTCTCACGCTGAGCTTGCCGGTGGGGGTCATCCCGGGGGAAGGGGCCGCACGTGAGCGACGAGCTCTCCGCATGGTCGATACGGTCGGTGCTCTTGAGCGTGAGCGACCTCGACCGCTCGGCGAAGTTCTACGAGGACGTGATGAACGTCCACGAGGTGCTCCGCGACGACGAGATCGTCGTGCTCGGGGGCGATGTCACCGGGTCGTTCACGTTCTACCTGAGACATGCGCACCGCAACGCCACCAAGCCGGGACAAGATGCTCTCGGGCTGCGGAGCTTGACCTGCAACGTCAGCTCCTTCTCCGAGCTCGACCGCGTCGAGGCGCGCCTTCGGTCCCGCGAAGCGTTCCGTGATCGACAGACCATCGACGGGCCAGGGAGGCTCGAGCTGGTCCGAGGACACGATCCGGATCGCCTGGCCCTCCTTTTCGTGGCCTCCGAGACCGGAACGGTCATGTCCCGCCATGCGTACCGCCAGGCCCTGGCGCAGCTCTACGCGGTTGACCTGTAGTCGCTGGCCGGTGCCGACGCCCGAACCTGACGGCGGCTCGAAGGCCAGCTCGAGAGCTAAACCGCCTCTGCCGCTCCAGGGCCGCAGAGCCGGACGCCGGTCCCCCCGAGCCCGCAATAGCCGTTCGGGTTGGCGGCGAGGTACTGCTGGTGGTAGTCCTCGGCGTAGTAGAACGGTCCGGCGTCGGTGATCTCGGTGGCGATCTTGCCGAGGCCGGAGGCGTCGAGTGCCTCTTGGTAGCGGTCGCGGACCAACTCGGCGACCGCCCGCTGCTCGGGCGAGGCGACGAAGATCGCCGAGCGGTACTGCGTCCCGATGTCGTTGCCCTGGCGCATGTGCTGAGTCGGGTCGTGGCCCTCGAAAAAGCGCGTGACGAGCGCCTCGTAGCTGCTGCGCTCGGGGTCGAACACGACGAGCACAGTCTCGGCGTGGCCGGTGCGACCGGAACAGACCTCTTCATAGGTCGGGTTGGGCGTGCCGCCCCCGGCGTATCCGACGGCAGTGGTGAGGACGCCAGGCACCTGCCAGAACATCCGCTCGGCCCCCCAGAAGCAGCCGAGGGCGAATTGCGCCTGCTCGCTTTCCCTCGGGAACGGCGCCACGATCGGCGCGCCGAGCACGAGGTGGCCGGCACGCACGGGCATCGGCTCGTCCCGGCCGGGGAGGGCGTCCTCAGGGCGGACCAGCTCGCTCTTGGCCGAGGAGAAGAACCGGCTCATCATTGCTCGGCGCTGCCGGCGCCGGCCGGAGCGTCTGGCTCGGGGACGAGGTCGAGAGCGGCCGAGTTGATGCAGTAGCGCAGCCCGCCCGGGCCCGGGCCGTCCTCGAAGACGTGGCCGAGGTGCCCGCCGCACGAGCGGCAGGTCACCTCGGTGCGGACCATCCCGTGGCTGCGGTCGGTGCGCAGCTCGACCGCCTGAGCGGCGGCAGGCTCGGTGAAGCTCGGCCAGCCGGTGCCGGAGTCGAACTTCGTCTCCGAGCCGAACAGGAGCGTCCCGCAGCCGGCGCAGCGGTAGCTGCCGTCGTCGTGGCAGTCGAAGTACTTGCCGGTGAACGCCGGCTCGGTGCCGGCCTGGCGGAGCACCCGGTACTGCTCGGGGCTCAGCTCGGCCCGCCACTGCTCGTCGCTCTTCTGCACGCCGTCCGCCATGACCGGCCTCCTCCACACCTCGTCACCCGTCACCCTCGCCGCCTGTCAGCCGGTTCCCGCCCCGACGCCGTGCTTGCCAGGGCCGCCAGCGCTGCCAGGGCCGCCAGCGCTGCCAGCGTTGCCAGGGCCGCCAGCGCTGCCAGGGTTGCCAGGGCCGCGGGCCACCTCGGCGAGCCCGGCCAGTTCACGGTACCGCTCCGGCGCCGATCGGCGGGTTAGCTTGGCCGGCGTGGCCGCACGGGCGCCGAGAAGCACGCGCCGCGGTCGGCGGGTCGATGCGCTGGCCCTCGCCGTGCTCGCGGCCGCTCCCTTCGCCGTGCTCGTCCCCTTGGCTGCGATGGGCCGTGTGCTGCTCGACGGCGACAACCTCGACCAGAACTTCGCGCTACGGGTCCTCGCCGGGCAGCAGATCCGTGCCGGTCACCTGCCTGTCTGGGATCCGCTGATCTGGAGCGGGACGCCGCTTCTCGAGGGCTGGAACGCCGGCGCGATGTTTCCGGCGACGTGGCTCTTTGCCGTTCTCAGCCCGATCGCGGCCTGGACGGCGGTCGTGGCGCTCGTCTACGTCTCGAGCGGGACGGGGACCTACCTGCTGCTGCGCCGGCTGCGATGCGGGCCGGCCGCCGCCTTCGCTGGGGCGGTGGCGTTCAGCTTCACCGGTTTCATGAACGGCCAGGTCGTCCACATCGGTCTCGTCGAGGGCACGGCGGCGATGCCGTGGATGCTTCTCGGGATCGAGATCCTCGCCCGACACCGGGCAGGCCGGAGGCGCGCCGCCGGCGCCGTCGTGCTGGTCGGCGTCAGCTCGGCACTGATCGTCCTCGCCGGCGATCCGCGTGCAGTGACGACGGCGTTCGTGGCAGGGGCCTGCTATCTCGCCGCCTGCTGCTGGGGAAGCGGCCGGCAGGCTTGGCGGCTCGTGCTCCTCACCGCCGGCGGGAGCGTGCTCGGGGCGGCGCTGTCGGCGGTGCAATGGGTGGCGGGGTTCGGCTTCTTGCACGCCTCGCAACGCGGTGTCGGCGCCTTCTCGCAGTTCGGGGAAGGTTCGATCCCCTTCGGCGAGCTGGCTCAGCTCCTGCTGTTCCCGTACGCTACGGGCGGCAGCACAAACGTCGGGCTACCGGAGTTCAAGGGCCCGCAGAACCTGCCCGAGGTGACGGTCGCCGTCGGGGTGCTGGCGCTCGTGGCGTTCTTCGCCTACCTCCCCGACGTCCTCCGGCGCCGCCGTCCGAGATCCGGACGCGCCGGAGCCCACGCCCGCAAAGCGAGCACTCCCAGCGACGACACCTCTCGGTTCCCCACCAGCCACGGGTGGCCCGACGGCGACGGCGTCTGGGCCGACGGTGCGGCCTGGGCTGCCGGGAAGACCTCTGCTGCCCGGGCATGGGCGCGGGCGGAGGCCGGATCGACGTTCGACAGACGCCTCGGCGCCTGGTATGTCATCGTGATCGCCGGGGCGCTGCTCGCCTCGGGGACGAGCACCCCGCTCGGCCGCCTGCTCGGATCGATCCCGCTCTACGACGGCGAGCGCCTGCAGGGTCGGAACTCGGCCCTCATCGACCTCGGGCTCGCCGTCCTGCTCGCCTTCCTCGTCGACGACCTCGTCGCCCGGCGCCACTCGCCCCTGCACGAGCTCGGTCGCCGGATGCTGGCGCTCGTCCCGCCCGTCGCCGCCGCCGGGCTGGCGCTCGCCATCGCCGTCGCCCCCGGGCCCGTCCTCGAGAGTGTCGGCCTGCTGCCACGGGCCGACACCGCGGCGTTCCTCTCGCGCATCCACTGGTACCTCATGGCGACGGTCGGGCTCTACGTGCTCGTGAGCGTGGCGGTGCTGACCTGCCCCCGCAGGCGGGGGCGCCCGCTGCTGCTCTACCTCGCCGTCGCGCTCGACCTCGCCGCGGTCGCCGCCGGCTCCCCGGTCACCACCGTGCCCGCCAGCTGGCTCGACTCCTCCACGGCGGGGAGCAGCGCCGTCGCCCGTCTCGCCGCGGGGGCGCGCTATGCCGTCTACAACCCCTATGTCCGTCGTCTCCTCACCGACCCCGGAGTCCTCGTCCAGACGGCGCTGCCCGACGACAACCTGATCCACCACCTGCCGAGCGTGGAGGGCTACGGATCTGTGCTCGACGGCACCTACGCCACAGCCACGGGGACCCACGGTCTCGAGACGCTCGACCCGGCCGGGCTTGCCGACGGCGTCGAGCGGGTGCTCGATCTGCACCTCCTGCTGACCCTGCCGCTCTACCTCGACGTCGCCATCCCGGCCCACAGCGCCATCCCCGTCGCCGGAGGTCCCCCGGCGCGCGCCGACGGAGGCCCCGGCCCGGCTCCGCGCGCTCCGAACCCTGCCCCGCTGGCGGGCGGCCCGTGGGTGCTCCGGCCCGGCGCCGCCCTCGATTTCCGCATGCCCGACCCCCGGCGGGTGACGCGGGTGACCGTCGTGCTGCACGGGACGGAGGCGACCAACCCCGTACATTTCGTCGAGGTGGGTGCCGGCAGCGGAACGGGCGCGACGCGGCTCACCGATGAGCCGGTGATCAACGACCAGGCGCACCTCGACCTCTCTGCCCCCTCGTCGACCGAGGTGGTGACCGTGTCCGATACCGCCCGCCAGGCGATCGTCGTGGGCGCAGTCGTCGCGGTGACCGAGCAGCCGAGCGTTCGGGAACTGCTCGACGGATCACTTCAGGGGTCGTTGCCGCTAGCCCAGTGGCGCTACGCCGGGCGTCTCGGGCCCTTCGTCGCCTTCGTCTCGCGGGGTCCCCGCTCGCTGTCCTGGTTGCAGCCGGCAGCCAGCCGCCAGCCCGACCCGACCCAGACCGCTCCCGGGCATGTCGTGGTCGAGGGAGGGGCGGCGGGGGGCGCGGTCCGCGAGGTGGTGACGACGGCGCGCCCGGCGCTGCTCGTCCGAAGTGTCACCTACGAGCCGGGCTGGTCAGCGATTCTGCGGCCGCGCCGCGGCGGGCCCGGTTTGAGCGAGCGGGCGAGCCGGTTCGGCCTCGTGCAGTCGGTCGAGGTTCCTGCCGGCAGCTGGATCGTCAGCTGGCGTTACCACCCACTGCCGATCGCCATCGGGACCGACCTCTCCGCCGCCGCTTCGGCCGCCGTTCTGCTCGTCGGAATGGTCGCCGGAGCGGTCGCCCTGCTCGAGCGCCGCCGCTCGCGCCGCCGCGCCCGCCACCGGCGCAGGCCGGCCGAGGAGGTCGCACTTCCGCCGCCCCCGGGCCGCAGTGAGGATCGCGCTCGCGGCTCGGCCGTACCCCTCGGCGCCTCCTCCGGCACCCCCGCCGGAAGCCCCGCCGGAAGCCCCGCCCATAGCCCCGCCCATCGGGGGTTGCCCGTCTCGACGCGCTGACCGCGGAGCTGACGGGCGGCAGAGGTCGAATGCCCGAAGACCCCCCGGCGGGGGTCAGGAGGGGACGGGCTACGCCGATGCCGCGGCCTCGGTGGCTGCGCCGGCCGCTGTCCCCGTCCCGCCGGCGTCTGCGCCGGCGTCTGTGTCTGTGTCTGTGCCGGCGTCGGGGGTGCCGGCCACCGGCTCCCGGCCGGAGGTCGCTTCCCCGATCCGCTCCTCGGCAAGCCCTGCGGCAGCCGGTCGACCGGCCGGTGCTGCCCACGGGTCGCGCCCCGGCTCGCCGCCCGGCGGCGGCTCGCGCTCCGGCACGGCACGCTCCTTGCGGGGACCCGCTAGCTCCGGGTGGCGCCGCCACAGGACCGCCGCGGCTCCGACGCCGACAGCGAAGAAGGCGAGCGAGGTGATCTCGACAGCGTCGGTACCGACGTCGTGGGTGAGAAGCACGTACTCGTCGAAGAAGCGGCTGAGCCCCCACAGCCCGGCGCTCAGCGCCACGACCACCCCGAGCGGACCGCCGCGGCGGGAGACGAGGCGCTCGACCCGGAGGGCGATGAGGTAGATGACGAAGCACTCGATCGCCTGGAAGATGGGCACGGGGAGGCGCTTGCCCACCTCACCGGCGTAGTACATGCCGAACCAGGCGGAGGTCGGCTTGCCGCCGCCGGCGACCATGAGCTGCGGGCCAAGCAGCCGCCCGAGGGCCCACGCGGCGACGAGCACCGGAGCGACGAGATCGGCGGCGACGAGCGGGCGAAGCAGCGGGCATCGGCGGTGGGCGCTCCAGAGTCCGATCGGGACACCGAGGAGGAGTCCGCCGAAGGAGGTCAGGCCGCCCTGCCAGATCGCCGGGATCTGAGCCGGGTGAACCTCGTAGTACGACAGATTGGCGATGACGTGCACGGCGCGGGCGCCGACGATCGCCGACACGACGATCCACACGAACGTGTTTGCCAGCCATCCGTCGGGGTATCCGTGGGCGCGCAGCCGGCGGGCGAAGTAGCGGTAGCCGAACCAGAAGGTGACGGCAAGGCCGATCCCGTAGGTGTGCACTGCCAGGGGACCCAGGTGAAAGACGACGGGAACCGGCCGCATGACCAAGCAGTATGCCCCCGCAGGTTCGCCCACCGGCCCTCGCGCCGGGTCGCACCGGGTCGGGCGAGAGCCGGGTGACCGTCGCGGGCCCTGCGGGTACGGCGACGTCGGACGCGGGGCGTCGGGCGACGACCGGTGGCGTGGGAACCTGAGGGGCGCCCCAGGTCGAAGGCACGCGTCCTCTCCTTCGCGTTGCGGCCGTACCATGCGCCGACGTGGATCGCCGCAGCTTCCTCCGCCGCGCCGCCGGCATCGCCCTGGCCGCCACCGGCGGCACCGTGCTCGGGAGCTGCGACGGCGCCGCGCCGATCGCCGCCCCGACGTCGGGCCCGCCGACCCCGGGCCCGTCGAGGTCTGACGGGGCGGGCACGACGAGCCCTCTCAAGGCCCGGGCGAAGGCGCCGACGAGCCGAGGTGTGCGGGCAGTCGACGGGTTGCCGGTCGCCGAGTGGGTGCTCGCGGAGAACAGCCGCCCCGGCACCTCGGCGTGGGTCATCCGCGGCGCCGGTCCGGAGCCGCCCGGAATCGAGGGGTTCGTCGACCGTGCGAGCGCCCGCCAAGGCGAGCAACTGACCCTTTATGTCAACACCGCAGCTGCCAGCGTCCACGCCGAGGTCTACCGGATGGGCTGGTACCAGGGCCTCGGCGCCCGCCTCGTCGAGCGGAGCGCCACCACCCGCGGCATGCGCCAGCCGCCTGCGCTGCTGCTCGCCCCGACGAACACCATCGAGTGCCGGTGGCAGCCTTCGTTGCGCTTGGTCGTCGGCAGCGACTGGCTTCCCGGCAACTACCTCATCCTGCTCGCCGGCAGCGGGGGCGAGCGACGCTACGTCCCCTTCCTCGTGCGCGACGACGCCAGTCGCGCCGCCGTCGTCGTGCAGAGCTCGGTGACGACCTGGCAGGCCTACAACCTGTGGGGCGGGTACAGCCTTTACGGCGGTCCGCAGACGGCGACGCTGAGCGGCTACGAGAACCGAGCGAAGGTCGTCTCCTTCGACCGCCCGTACGGGCCGAACCTCGACGCCAACGGCTCGGGGGACTGGCTCGGCAACGAGTATCCCTTCGTCGCCCTCGCCGAGCGCCTCGGACTCGACGTGACCTACTGGAACGACATCGACTTCCACACCCGGCCGGGGCTGCTCGCCGGTCACCGCTGCCTCGTGAGCCTCGGCCACGACGAGTACTGGTCGATGCAGATGCGCACCGGTGCCACCGAGGCGCTCGCCAAGGGTGTCAACTTCGCCTTCCTCGGAGCCAATGCCTGCTACCGCCAGATCCGCCTCGAGGCCTCTCCGCTCGGCCCGAACCGGAGGGTGATCTGCTACAAGGACGCCGCCGCCGACCCGATCGTGAGGACAGACCCGGCCCTCGCGACCGGCTTCGCCTGGGCGACAGACCCGGTGCCCTGGTACGAGAGCGAGCTGATCGGCGTGATGTACCAGGCGTTCATGCCGTCGGGGGCGAAGTTCGCCCCGTTCGTCGTCGCCGACGACTCGTCGTTCGTCTTCGCCGGCACGGGCCTGAGTGCCGGCGACTCCCTCCCCGGACTCGTCGGGTCCGAGTTCGACGCCTACGCCCCACGGGCGGCGCCACCGGGGGTGACGATCCTCGCCCACTCCCCGGTGACGAGCGTCGCCGGCAGCGGCTTCGCCGACGCCAGCTGGTATACGAGGCCCGGGGGAGGCGGTGTCTTTGCCAGCGGCACGGCGAGCTGGGTCACCTCACTGTGGGACGGCCCCCCGCAGCTCGACCGGGTGCTCTCCTTCGGCGTCGCCGGGGCCGAGCCGGCCACAGCAGCGATCACGAAGAACGTGCTGCGCGTGATCGCCGCCGGCCCGGCCTCGAAGAGCCATCCCTCGAGCGCCAACTGGCAGCGCTACTACAGCGCCTCGGCTCCCCTTCGCAGCGGGGTGGACGTGAGCTGAGCCGCCCGCCGGCGGACCGCACGACGGCCCGCACGGCGGGGTGGCGTCGCGGCCTCGGACACCTCGGAGCGCCGGCGCTGCGGTCAGGGGACGAGCTGTCACTACGAAGAGCGCGCGACCACCGACGTTGCGTGGTCGGCTGTCCGAGGTGTCGCCGGTGCAGGTCACGAGGCTGTTTCCCGCCGAGCGGCGGTCCGTTAGGGCGGGTGATGTCCCGCCTCCTCCGGCTGTTCCGTGCCGACCGTTGGTCGATCGTCGCGGCCGTGCTGCTGCTCGCCGTCACCTACGGGTCGCTGCGTGGCGCTCACGCCGTGCAGGCCTCGCTCGAGCGGAGCTCAGCTCAGGCCTTCGCCGACACTGCAGCTGTGGCAAGCGCCGCGCTCGGCGACGCCCTCCAGCGTGACGCCGATCTGACCAACACCGCCCGGACCCTCATCGAGACCACGCCGCGACTGACGAACGCGCAGCTCGGCCAGTGGTTCGACACGCTGCGGCGGGGCGAGAAGTTCCCCGGAGCGTTCGGGATGCTCTACGTCGAGCGGGTTCCGGCGTCCGACCTCGCCTCGTTCGCCGCCATCGTGACGCGCGACCCGCCGTTCGGGGTCCGGCTCGGCGGCCGATCGCCGATCCGTCCGGTGGGACCGTCGCTGTCGTACTGCCTCACCAGGTTCGGCGTCGTGGAGCTTCCTACGGGGCTCGGTCTGAGGCTGCAGAGCGTCGGCCGGCTGATCGCCCTGGCCGCGCCCAAACTCGACCTCTGCAAGCTGCCGATCGGCAAGCTGTTGAACCAGGCCTCCTCGAGTGGCCGATCGGCGGCGGCCTCGCTCGGGTCGCTTCTCGGCCAGACCAGCGTCGCGGGTCAGAAGGGCAGCGCCTCGGTCCCCTCGTTCCTGCGCGGCAGCGGCGTCGCGGTCACCGTCGACCCGGTCTACGTGGCGTCCGAGCCGGTGACGAGCGGGCCGGAGCGCCGCAGGGCCCCCACCGGCTGGGCGATCAGCCTCTACGAGTCCCGTGCCCTTGTCGCCCCGCTCCTCGACAGCGTCGTCGGCAGTGAGGTCACCCTCGCCTACCGCAACCCCGACGGCCAGATCGCCGTTCTCTACCGGTCAGGCAACCCGAGCGCGAGCGACCTCACCGAGCGCCTCACGATCGGAGACGGCGGATCCTGGCTCGCCACGTTCTCAGCCCCGGCCGTCACCTCTCGCGTCGTGGCGACGACCGAAGCGGCCGCCGTCCTCGTGCTCGGGGTGCTCTTTGCTGCGCTCCTCGCCGCCCTCGTCCTCACCCTCAGCTCCTCGCGTCGCAGAGCGCTCCAGCTCGCCGACGAGCGCAGCACCGAGCTCGTGCACCAGGCCCTCCACGACTCGCTCACCAACCTTCCCAACCGGGCGCTCATCTTCGACCGTGCCGAGCAGATGCTGGCACGGGCGCGCCACAGCGGTCAGCCGCTGTCGGCGTTGCTCGTCGACCTCGACGGCTTCAAGGACGTCAACGACACCTGCGGGCACTTCGTGGGCGACGAGCTGTTGCGGGAGGTGGCGGTTCGCCTCCGGGCGGTGCTGAGCGACGGCGATACCGTCGGGCGCCTCGGAGGTGACGAATTCGTCGTGCTGCTCGAGCTCGCCCGCCCCGGCGACGGGCAGGCGCTCGCCGAGCGCCTGCTCGTAGCGCTGCGCGACCCGTTCGTGGTCGGCGGCGAGCGGCAGCTCGTCGTGCGCATCTCGGCCAGCATCGGCATCTCCTCGGAGGTCCGCGGCTCGGCCGAGGAGCTGCTGCGCGAGGCCGACATCGCCCTGTACGAGGCCAAGGCTCTCGGAAAGGACCGCTGGGCCGAGTTCGAGCCGGCGATGAACGAGGCCCTCCAGGAGCGGCTCGGGCTCGAGTCCGACCTGCGGACGGCCATCGCCGGCCGCCAGCTGTTCGTCGAGTTCCAGCCGATCGTCGAGCTGTCGGACCTCGCCGTGCGCGGGGCCGAGGCGCTCGTGCGCTGGCGCCATCCTGAGCGCGGGGTGCTCGGCCCGAGCGAGTTCATCCCGCTGCTCGAGGCATCCGGCGCGATCATCGAGGTGGGTCGATTCGTCCTCGAGCAGGCGTGCGCCGAGGCGGCGCGCTGGCGGTTGGCCGGCCACGATCTCGAGATCTCCGTCAACGTCTCGGCCCGCCAGCTCGAGGAGCCCGGTCTCGTCGAGGCTGTGCGCGCCGCGCTGCGCCGGTCGCGCATCCACCCGGGAATGCTCGTGCTCGAGATCACCGAGACGGCGATGATGCGAGACCTCGACAGCTCCCTGAGCGTTCTCTCCGAGCTCAAGGCGCTCGGGGTCCAGCTCGCCGTCGACGACTTCGGCACCGGCTATTCCTCACTCTCTTACCTCCAGCGCTTCGCAGCTGACGCGATCAAGATCGACGCCTCCTTCGTCGCCGCGATGGGCCGCAGCGAGGAGGGCTCGGCGCTCGTCCACACGCTCCTCCAGCTGGGGCGCGCCCTCAGCCTGCGCACCGTCGCCGAGGGCGTCGAAGAGCCCTGGCAGCTCGCTCAGCTACGGGCCGAAGGCTGCGACTGCGTGCAGGGCTTCCTCATCCACCGTCCGTTGAGCGGCGAGACCCTCCTGGAGCTGCTCGAGCTGGGCCGGCGGCCGCTGGCGCTGGCGTCAGGAGCGACGGCGCGGGGCTGAGGACGGTGCGGTGCTGATGGCGGGGCGACGACCGGTGTCCGGGCGCGGCACGACCCCGGCTAGCCGGTCGGCCGGAGCCAACCCGGACTCTCCGGGGCCGCACCTAGCGGCGAACAGGTTCCGACGGTGCTCTGACGAGCCCCGCCGGGCACCCGTCGGCGCCCTCTCGAGCACCGCCGAGCGGGACGTTCGCACGTCCCGGCACCCGTCCGGCCGACCCCTGAAGGCCGACCCCACAGGTGCTCCCGCACACCTCCCCAGGTTCGCCCGCCGCTCTCCTGTCTGAGCTTCGAGCCCCCTTGCGGTGGCCGTCCCCTCGTCCGGTCGAGCTGCGTTCTCGCTGGTGAGGTGCAGTCTGCACATCCGCTCGCCCGGGGTCAAGCGGGTTTCGCGAGATCCAGTGCTTGTCGACAGGAGAATGACAATTTCCCCCGGCTGTCCCCAGGAATGCCGCAGCCTCGTCCACAGGAGGTCGGTATCCGGCGGCGCGACCCTGATCGTCGGCCCGCGCCAGCCGCCGAGCAGGTAGCCTGTCCACTCCGATGAGCCTGGTCGTCACGATCTCGGCCACCTACGGTGCCGGCGGCGCGATCGTCGGACCCCAGCTCGCCCAGCGCCTCGGCGTCGAGTTCTACGACCGGGCCGTCCCGGCGGCCGTCGCTCGCCGCCTCGCGGTCGAGGACGAGATCGCCCTCGCCAACGACGAGCGTCCTCCGAGCCGGATCGACCGGATCGTCAATGCCTTCGCCACGCTGGCGGCGCCGATCGGCCCGGACGTGGCGACGGAGTTCATCGACCCGCGCTCGAGCTACATCCGCACGACCGAGGTGGTGCTGCAAGGCGTCGCCGACGGTCCCGGCGGCGTGATCCTCGGGCGTGCCGGCATGGTCGTGCTTGCCGCCCGGCCGGGCGTGCTGCGGGCGCGCCTCGATGGTCCGGTCGAGGCGCGTGTCGCGCAGGCGATGCGGCTGCAGGGCCTCGACGAGGTGACGGCGTGTCTCGAGCAGCGCCAGGCCGATCGCGCCCGCACGGCCTATGTCCAAGCCTTCTACGGCTGCGACCCGGCCGACGCCTCGCTCTACCACGTCGTCCTCGACAGCACCGCGCTCGCGCTCCCGCTGTGCGTCGACCTCCTCGAGCATGCCGCACGCGGGTTCGCCACCCCGCGCCCGGCTGGGACGGTTGCCTGAGCAGCCGACGGCGTGAGGCGCTGGCGGCGCTCGTTTGGTGGCTCCTCGCTCTGGGCAGACCGCGGGCGTCCCGGGTGGTCGAAGATCGGCGGCGTCGTTCGCCGGGCAAGGAGGTGCCGATGCGCAGCTGCCCCGAGTGCGGAGAGCGGTTGAGCGAGCACAACCCCTTCGATCCGGAGCTGCTCCGGCGGGGCCTGTTCCGTAGCTCGCGCACCGTCTACGCCTGTCGATACTGCGGCTACCTCGACGTCGAGGTGCCCAGCGGCCCGGCCGAGGCACGCGCCGCCGTCTGAGTGGTCGCCCGTCGTGCCGCCCAGCAGGTGCTGTTCCCAGCTGAGCACCGCCTTCAGCTGAGCACCGGACCCCAGCTGAGGACCGGACCCCAGCTGAGCCCGTCCGAGCTGGGGGCCGCCGACACGGTTCGCCGCCGCCGCACGCACGGTTGCTCCGTCGCGCAAACGGCTGGTGCCGTCGCGCAGACGGCTCGGTCGGGGCGCCTGGACGGCGGGTGGAAGCCGCAGAGCCTCGTGCCGTTTCTCTTGACATGCAGGCAGCCGGCCCCGACTGTGTCGGACCGATCAGGACGACGATGGGGAGCCGCTGGTCGGCGCGCCGCCTCATCAGGGGCTCCGCTGTCGTGCTCGCCTGGGCCGGGGCAGCCGCCGGGGCGACGTTCTCGGCGGGCGCGGGCGCGAGCGCCCCGTCGGCTCCGGCGTCGCGGGTCCATCAGGCCGCCCCCTCCCCGAAGGCTGCTTCGCACCACAGCGACGCCACCTCGCCGGCGGCCGGGAGCAATCCCCGTGACCCGAGCGGGCACGCCGTCGCAGCGTCTGTCGCGACCGCCTGCCTGCCAAAGCCGCAGAACCCGAAGGTCACCAACCAGTCGGTCACGTTCCCCTTCGCCTCCTCCGGCGTCACGACCGGCCGCATTCGCCAGACCTCCCCGGTCGTCGTCACCGTGGCCGTCGGCGGCACGCCCGAGACGATCGTCGTCTTCGGGGACGAGAACGGGGTCGTCCACGTCGTCGACACCTCGACTTGCCAGGAGCTGCCAGGCTGGCCGCAGCAGATGGCGGTGCCGCGGGGTAGCCCCGCCGGTGCCCATGCCGTCATCGAGTCGACGCCGGCGATCGGCTGGCTCGACGGACCGAACCAGCCCCCGACGATCGTCGTCGGGTCGGGCTCGACCTGGGATAACACCGGCATCGGCGAGGTCGAGGCGTTCTACCTCAACGGATACGAGCGCTGGCTGCGCGTCGTGCGGGCGACGCCCGGCAACGCCAACGGCGTGTTCTCGAGCCCGGCGATCGGAGACGTCGGCGGGGGCGGCCAGCAGGACGTCGTCTTCGGATCCTGGGACTATCACCTCTACGTCGTCGACAAGACCGGTCGCTCCCTGCCGGGGACGCCCTACTACAACGCCGAGACGATCTGGTCATCGCCGGCACTGTTCCAGATGCCCGGCCGGCACACCGACGATGTGTTCATCGGCCTCGACAAGACCCAGACCGACAAGCCCCACGGGTGCATCGGCGGCTTCGTCGCCGACCTGCGCTACGGGATCGTGCCGGGAGCCCGCCACCGCGGCCTCTACGTCGTCCACGAGAGTAGCTGCCAGGGCACGGGTGCGCACCAGCGAGTCGGGCAGGCGGTCTGGTCGAGCCCGGCGGTCGGCTACTTGAGCACACCCGCCGCCGCCGCCCATGTCGTTGCCAACCTGGCGGGCGGAACGAGCAGGCGTGGCGTCACCACCGACCCCGTCGTGGCGATCGGCACCAGCTGGTACGACCAGCCCTTCGGCTCGGGTACGAACCGCCTCTACGTCTACGACGCGACGACGATGCACCTCCTCTGGCGCGGCACCACAGACGGACCGATCTACGGCTCGCCGGCGATCGGAGTGCTGAGCGGCCCGCACCGGCCGGCGATCGTCGACACCTCCTTCGTCTGCACGCAGCCCGTCGCTCTCGACCGGCTGTCGAACTGCCTCTCGACCCAGCTCTCCGAGGTCGACGCCTGGTCGGCTACCGGGAGCCTGCTCTGGAGCACCAAGCTGATCGGGCCCACCGACCTCGGCTCGCCGGTGCTCGTGCCGCTCCTCGGCGAGAAGGCCGACGACGTCCTCGTCGGCTCCTCTGACGGGCTCTATCCCTTGAGCGGCGCGAACGGCTCCTTCCTGTACGGGACGAGCACGATCGGCCCGCAGCGAGCGGTGCATCCCGGGTGCCGCTTGTTCAACACGCCGGCGGTGGCCGATGTCCAGGGCCCCGGCAGCTATCGCGGCTGGTACGCCTTCGAGCTGTGCAGCGACGGTGTCGAGACAAGTGGGGGGCTTTACGCCTTCCCGCTGCCGAAGGCGCCGGCAGCCCCCCCGGCGTGGCCGATGTTCCGTGCCAACCCGAGCCACACCGGCGTCGCCGCCTCGACGATGCCCGGCTGGCCGGCGATCTCGGGTACGGATGGCAGCGGCTCGGCCAGCCCGCTCGCCAGCGCCTGAGATTCTACGTCGACGGCCGGGCGAAGAAGCGCCCCGCCCGGCAGCGACTCCGGCAGCGACTCCCGCAGCGACTCCCGCGGCCGTCCCGCACCTCGAAGCGGCCCGGCCCGCCGAGAGCCGGCGACGGCGACTCCAGAAGGTCAGACCCGCAGCTCCGAGAGCGCCGCCCCTAATCATATTGAACGAATAGGAATAATAAGATAAGCTGCCGCCGGCCCGGCGCAGGCCCAGAACCCGGCTGTGAGCACGGAGCCCGCCGCCGCCGGTCGAGGCGCCGGTCGAGGCGCCGTCCGGGACGCCCGCGGGCGCGAAGGGGCAGCAGTTGCAGCTCGATCGGAACATGGTCCTCGGCAGCGCGGTCGTCGGCCTGCTCGTGGGGATGACCGGCGCCGGAGGGGGAGCGCTGATGACGCCGATGCTGATCCTCGTCTTCGGCGTCAAACCCTCGGCGGCGATCTCGAGCGATCTCGTCGCATCGGTGCTGATGCGGCCGGTCGGAGCTGCGGTGCACCTGTACCGGGGCACGGTCAATGGTCGGCTGGTCGGCTGGACGGCGGCGGGATCCGTGCCGGCGGCCCTCCTCGGCACCCTGTTCTCCCGTCTGCTCGGGACGTCATCTGCAGGCGAGGTGTGGGTCGAGCGGTCGCTCGGAACGGCACTGCTCGCCGGCGCGTTGGCGATGCTCGTGCGGGCGCTGATCGACCGCCGCAGTGGCCGGCCGCGGGTCGCGGGCGTGCGCCAGCTGCAGCTGCGCCCGGCGGCGACCGTGACGATCGGCGCCGTCGGCGGCATCGTCGTCGGGATGACCTCGGTCGGATCGGGTTCGCTGCTCATCGTGCTGTTGCTCTTCGTCTACCCGACGATCGGTGCCTCCCAGCTCGTCGGCACCGACCTCTGCCAAGCGGTCCCGCTCACCCTCGCGGCAGCGCTCGGAGCGCTTGTTCTCGGCCATGTCGAGCTGGCGGTGACCTCGTCGGTCGCCCTCGGCTCGGTCCCTGCAGTCCTGCTCGGGGCGCTGCTCTCCTCGCGGGCACCTGAGCGTTGCATCCGCCCGGTCCTGAGCCTGACGATCTTTGCCTCGGGGCTCAAGTACGTCGGTCTCGGCACCCCGGAGCTCGGCTGGGCGATCGGCGGGGCGGTCCTCGTCGCTGCCGCATGGCGAGCGCTCGGGCGCCCGGGCACCACGGCCTCGGCCCCGATGGAGCAGGCCGAGGTCCGCCGCTCAGACGGGCGGGTCGACGCTCGTGGCGCCGGCGTCTGCGACGTGCTCGGTCCAGGCGACGCCGTCCCAGTAGCGCTGCTGGTGCCGCCCGCTCGGGTCGGCGAACCAGCCGGCAGGCGGGCCCCCCGCAGTAGGTCCGGTCGGGCTCGATCCGGATGAGCCCGAGCCGCCCGACTGCTGCGAGCCGCCACCGCCACCGCCACCGCCACCGCCACCGGCGTAGCCGCCAGCGCCGTAGCTCCCTGAAGCGGGCGGCCCCTGGCGGCGCAGGGTGGCCTTGCCGATGTAGTACAGCGGCACGGCGACGATGAGCACGAGGAACGAGAAGACGCCCCAAAAAGCAGGCGAGCGCCCGAACGGCGTCCGCCCGTACTGCTGAGAGGTGTTGCGAGCCTCTCGGAACATGAGCACGCCGGCCCCGGCAGCGATGACGACGCCGACGTAGCTGCCTGACGACGCCGCCGCCAGGACGTGGGATCCCGTCATCACGATGACCTCCTCGGCGCGAGCGGCGCCGGCGCGAGCGGCGCCGGGTCGAACCGGCTCGGCCTCAGCGCTCCAAGTCGGGCCGCTCTCCCGTGGCGGCGGCCGCCCCCCGCGCGGCCGGACACGCTACCGCACGTCAGGCGCCCGGTCAGCAGCTGTGCGGTCGGCGCCGGAGCCCCGAGCCGGTCCAAGCTCGCGCCCGAAGGTCAGGAGAAAGCGTCGAGGCCCGTCAGCGCGCGGCCGATCGTCAGCTGGTGGATCTCGGCGGTGCCCTCGTAGGTGAGCACCGACTCGAGGTTGTTGGCATGGCGCAGCACGGGGTACTCAAGGGTCACCCCGTTGGCGCCGAGGATCGTGCGGGCGGTGCGGGCGATGGCGATCGCCTCGCGGGTGTTGTTCAGCTTGCCGATGCTCACCTGGGGCGGCGTCAGCTTGCCGGCGTCCTTGAGGCGCCCGAGGTGGAGCGCCAGCAGCAGGCCCTTCTCGATCTCGACCGCCATGTCGGCGAGCTTGGCCTGGGTGAGCTGGAACGAGCCGATCGGCTTGCCGAACTGCTGGCGGGTGACGGCGTAAGAGAGCGCCGCCTCAAAGCAGGCCCGCGCCGCCCCCATCGTCCCCCAGACGATCCCGAAGCGCGCCTCGTTGAGGCAGGAGAGAGGTCCGCGAAGGCCGCTCACCCCAGGCAGCACGGCGTCCTCGGGTAGCCGGCAGGAGTCGAAGACCAGCTCGCTCGTGACGCTCGCGCGAAGTGACAGCTTCCGCGCCACGTCGTTGGTGTGGAAGCCCGGCGTCCCCCGAGGCACGAGGAATCCGCGGATGCCGTCGTCGGTCTGCGCCCAGACGACGGCGATGTCGGCGATTCCGCCGTTGGTGATCCACATCTTCGACCCGTCGAGGATCCAGTCCGAGCCGTCTCGACGCGCCCGGGTCCGCATCGAGGCGGGATCGCTGCCGGCGTCCGGCTCGGTCAGCCCGAAACAGCCGACCAGCTCGCCGCTCGCCATCCCCGGCAGCCACTGCTGGCGCTGCTCCTCGCTGCCGTAGGCGCGGATCGGGTACATCGCCAGCGAGCCCTGCACCGAGACGAAGCTTCGCAGGCCCGAGTCGCCGGCCTCGAGCACGAGGCCGGCAAGGCCGTAGCTGACGGCGTTGGTGCCGGCGCAGCCGTAGCCCTCGAGGTGCATCCCGAGCAGCCCGAGCTTGCCGAGCTCGGGGACGAGCTCACGCGGCAGCTCGCCGGCTTCGAACCAGTGCCCGATCTCGGGGAGGACGGCGTCGTTGACGAACTTGCGCACGGTGTCTCGGACGAGGCGCTCCTCGTCGCTCAGCTCGGCGCCGAGAGCAGACAGATCCGTCGGGTCAAAGGGTGCGGGGGCCACGCCGAACGATACCCTTCGCACCCGATGTGCGCCCCTTCGACTCCAGGTGCTCCGGCCGGCGGTGCGGAGAGGACCGCCGCCGCCACAACGCCTCCAACCGGCCGTCCCCGCGAGCACGCCGAGCGGCGGGTAACGGCGCCGACGGCCCGGCGAGCCGGCCCACGGTCGCTTCGTGCCTTCTTCGCGCCGCGCGCTGTCGCCGTCATCGGCGCCTCGCGCCGCGCCCACACCCTCGGGGGCCGCCTGGCGCCGATCCTTCGCCAGCACGGCTTCGGCGGGGACGTCTATCTCGTCAACCCCTCGGGCGAGCCGATCGGCGGTGAGACTACCTACCGCTCGGTCGACGAGCTGCCGGACGGTGTCGAGCTCGCCGTCGCTGTCGTCGCCGCCCCCCTCGTGGGCGGGGTGCTCGATGCCTGCGGTCGCCGCGGCATCACGAGCGCCATCGTGCTCTCGTCGGGCTTCGCCGAGCGCGGGGACGCCGTCGGTGCCGCTCTGCAGGCCGATCTCGAGGCGGCTGCGACGCGCAACGGCATCACCGTGCTCGGCCCGAACTGCGAGGGCCTGCTCAACGTCGCGGCGCGGGCGCCGCTCACCTTCTCGCCGGCGACGGACCTCGAGCGGGCGCTGCGCCGGATCCCCGAGCCGGGCGCCGTGGCGGTCGTCTCGCAATCGGGTGGGCTCGGCTTCGCCTTGTTCAACGACGGCGACGAGCGCGGCCTTCGCTTCAGCCACGTCGTCACGACCGGCAACGAGGCGGGCGTGACCGTGCTTGAGGTTCTCGACTGGCTCATCGCCGGCGGCGACAGCAGGGTCATCTGCTGCTTCATCGAGGGCGTCGAGGACACCGGTCGCCTCGGAGAGCTGGCGCGCCAAGCTGTCGTTGGCGGCGGCGTGCTCATCGTCGCCAAGGTCGGCGGCTCCGAGGCGGCGCGCCGTGCCGCGCTGGCCCACACCGCCCACGAGACCGGCCGGCCCGGCGAGGCCGAGGCGGCCGTGCTCGCCGCCGGCGGGGTCGTGGCGGTCGACCAGGAGGAGCTGGTCGACCTCGCCCTCGCCTTCGATCGCAGCCCGCGCTGGAGTCGAGGCGGGGTGGCCGTCGTGACGATCTCCGGGGGCGCCGGAGCCTGGGCCGCCGACGCCTGCGCCGACGCCGGGCTCGAGGTGCCGCTGTTCGACCTCGAGGTGCAGGAGCGGTTGCGCCCGCTGATGCCGCCTTACGGCTCGCCGCTCAATCCCGTCGACGTCACCGCCGGTGCGCTCGCCAGCGGGGGGCTGGCGGCTCCGCTCGAGATCGTGCTCGGCCTCGAGGGGATCGGCGCGGTGCTCCTCGTCGGCTCGTTCGGCGGCCCGACACAGCTCGAGCTCGAGGGTCAGGCGCTCGCCGATCTCGCCCGGGCCTCGGGCAAGCCGGTCGTCGTCTACTCCTACACCCGCCCCGGGCACGAGAGCGTCGCCCGTTTCGCCGACGTCGGCCTCGCCTGGTACTCGAGCCCGCGCCGCGCCGCCCGCGCCCTCGCCGCGCTGCGCACGAGCTAGCCCGGCTCCCGGCAGCTCCCGGCAGCTCCCGGCAGCTCCCGGAAGCTCCCGGCAGCTCCCGGCGGCCCCCGCCGCCGCCCGGCGGCCCCGCCGCTGTCGGGGTCCGGCGGCAACCCCTCCTCGCCGTCGGAACGAGATTCACAGGAAGCCCTCAGCTGCCGCTCAGAGCCGTCCGAGATGAGGAGGGCATTCTCGTCATGTAGTTGGCCGGACGGTCACGAGGGCCGGGTTCGGGTGGAGGCGATGATGGACGACGAGACGTTCGAGCAGAGCGGTTTCTACGGCGAGCCGGGTGCTGCCGGA
>DAHUZG010000390.1 GCA_027306715.1 Acidimicrobiaceae bacterium | reverse complement strand
GCCGGCATGGACCCTCCAGGCGATGCGCCGTGTCAGCACCCGGGTCTTGCCGGCCCCGGCGCCGGCGACGACGAGCAGCGGCGCCGCTGTCGACGTGATCGCCTGGCGCTGGCTCTCGTCGCAGTCAGCCAGCAGGGCGGCGAGCCCGGGTGGATCGGTCACGCGCGGAGGGTAGTCGCCGGCTGCTCGCCGGCGACGAGTAGCTTCAGCGGCGTGTTGAGCGCCTTCGCCGAGGGTTCGCTCTTCGGCGAGCGCCACGGCGCCGGCCCGCCGGCGGTGGTCGCCCTGCACGGCTGGGGACGCTCGCGCCACGACTTCGCCGCCGTGCTCGAGGGCATCCCCTCGGTCGCCCTCGACCTGCCGGGCTTCGGCTCGAGCCCGCCTCCTCCCGAGCCGTGGGGCTCCCGTGGCTACGGCGAGGCGGTCGCCGCCGTGCTCGAGGAGCTGCTCTCGGCCGGCGACGGAGAGAGGGACGGCGGGATTGTCGTGCTCGGCCACTCCTTCGGCGGCAACGTCGCCGTGCAGCTGGCGGCGAGCCGGCCGGACCTCGTGGCCGCACTCGTACTCGCCGGCACGCCGCGCCTTGTCGCCCCCGACGAGGCGAGCCGGTCGCGGCCCCGCCCGAAGGCGGCCTTCCGCCTGTTCCGGGCGGCGCACCGGGCCGGGCTCGTCGGCCCGGCGGCGATGGAGCGGGCGCGCCAGCGCTACGGCTCGGCCGACTACCGGGCCGCCTCCGGGGTGATGCGCGAGGTGCTCGTGCGGGTCCTTGCCGAGGACCTCGAGCCGGAGCTGAGGGCGCTGCGCTGCCCGGTGCGCCTTGTCTGGGGCGAGCTCGACAGCGCCGTCCCGGTGTCGAGCGCCCGCCGCGCCGCCGAGCTGCTCGGCCCTGCGGCGAGGCTCGACGTGCTGGCGGGGATCGGCCACCTGGTGCCGCTCGACAAGCCCGGGGCGCTGCGCCGGGCGCTCTCGGACCTGCTCGGCGGCCCGAGCGGCGCCGCGGCCCCCGAGCCGGCGCCGCCCGGCGAACCGGCTCCCGGCGGCACAGGCGAGCAAGCGCTCGGCGAACAAGCCCCCGCCGGCGGTGGCGACCCGGACGCGACCGCTCTCCCGGCGTGAGGGCACTTGCCGCAGCCACCGTCGTCTGCGCCGTGACAGCCGCCGTGCCCGCCGCGCTGCGCTGGCTGCGCGTGGCGCAACGGGAGCACTACCTCGCCGGCGCGGCGACCCGTTTCGCCTCCCGCTGGTGGAGCTGCAGCGCCTCGAACCTCGTCGCCGGGCTCGCCGGCGCCGCGGCCGCGGTGGCGTCGCTCGCAACGGCTCCTGCGGCTCTCGGCGCCGCTCTCGTCTCTACGCTCGGGCCGCTCGGTCTCGGCGGGCGCGGGCGCACCGCCAGGCTCGCCTGGACGAGGCGCCTGCGCACGCTCGCCGCAGTCACCGCCGGGCTGACCGCCGGCGCCGTCGGAGCAGGGGCCGGAACTGGTGGCCTTGCCGGGGCGTGTGCCGCCGCCGCCCTGTCGGCGATCGGGATGCCCCTGATCGTCGACGCCGCGCTGGGGATCACGGCGCCTCTCGAGGCGAGGCTGGCGGCGCGTCACGTCGCAGAGGCGTCACGCCGGATCGCCGCGGTGCGTCCCCGGGTGGTCGGGATCACCGGCTCCTACGGCAAGACCTCGACCAAGGGCTACGTCGCCCAGCTCCTCGCCGGCCGCTACACGGTCGTGGCGAGCCCGCGCAGCTTCAACAACCGCGCCGGGCTCGCCCGCACCGTCAACGAGCACCTCGTTCCTGGCACCGATGTGCTCGTCGCAGAGATGGGCGCCTTCGGCCCCGGCGAGATCGCCGCGGTGTGCTCCTGGATGCCGCCCGAGGTGGCGGTGATGACGGCGATCGGACCGGTTCACCTCGAGCGGTTCGGCTCGATCGAGGCGATCGTGGAGGCAAAGACCGAGATCACCGAGCGTGCCGCGACGTGCGTGCTGAACGTCGACGACGAGCGCCTCGCCACCCTCGCCGGCCGCCTTTCGGCGGCAAGCAAGCACGTCGTCTGCTGCTCGGCGAGCCGGCCCGGCTCGGCTGACGTCGCTGTCGTCGCCGACGCCGGCACCCTGTTGCTCTACATCGGCGGCCAGCTCGCCGGGCGGGCGCCGGCGCCGGACCCGATGCCGCCCGCCCTCTCCAACGTCGCCTGCGCCGCCGGCGCCGCGCTCGCCCTCGGCTGCACCCCCGAGGAGCTGCTCGCACGCCTGCCGGGTCTCGAAGGGGCGGCGAACCGGCTCGCGGTCGAGCGCACGGCGGGCGGCGTCACGGTGCTCGACGACACCTACAACTCCAATCCCGCCGGAGCGCGCCTCGCCCTCTCGACCCTCGCCGCAGTGGCAGCCGGCCCCGCCGGCCCCGCCGGTGGCGACGGCGCGGCGGCTCCGGTTGTCGGGCGGCGCGTCGTCGTCACGCCGGGGATGGTCGAGCTCGGGCGGATGCAGGCTGGCGCGAACGCCGAGCTCGCCCGCCAGGCACGTGAGCTCGCCACCGACCTCGTCGTGGTCGGCCGGACCAACCGCCGGGCGCTGCTCGCCGGTGCAACCGCCCCGCCCGGAGCCAGCGCGGCCGGCACGGGCGCTGCGGGCGCTGAGGCTCTCCGGGTGCGCTGCGTCGCCCACCGCGAGGAGGCGGTGGCCTGGGTGCGCGCCGAGCTCGGCGCAGGCGCCGCCGTTCTCTACGAGAACGATCTACCCGACCACTTCCCGTAGAGGCGGCGGTCCCCCGTGCGCCGGGACCTCCCGGGCGGGGAGGATCGCCGGTCCACACCGGGAGCCCGGCGGAAAGGGCGGAGGGATGTCTAGCATCCGGCCGATGATCGCGACACCACGCGTCGGCGTAGTTTTCGGTGGCCCCTCGCCCGAGCACGACGTCTCGGTCCTGACCGGTCTGCAGGCAGCCCGCGCCCTCGCGGCCGGCGCCCCCTCCTCGCCGCGGGCGCTCTACTGGTCGAAGGCGGGGGAATGGCTCGAGGTGGCCCCGGACCTCGAGGCCGGCGCCTTTCTCGAGGGGTCGCCGGGGGGCGGCCGCCCGCTCCAGCTCGTGCTCGGCCCCGGGGGGGGCTTCATCGCGGCCAAGGGTCGCCTCGTCGGCCGCCCCGAGCGGCTCGAGATCGACGTCGT
>DAHUZG010000387.1 GCA_027306715.1 Acidimicrobiaceae bacterium | reverse complement strand
GGCGCAACTTGGCGCGAGTGAACGCCTTCACCGGGACGAGCAGCGCACGCGGGGACGCGGCGGGCTCGGTCGAACCGCCGCCGGGCGCTGGCGGCCGCAGGCGCTGCAACTCCAGCCTGCCGACGGCGCCCACTCCCGCAGTGTAGGGGCGGCCGCAGTGTAGGGGCGGCCTCCCTTCGGCTGTGGCGGCGGGTGGCTACCCTGGGCGAGTGCGAGCCGCCCTCGGCAGCGATGAAGACGCTCGGCTCTTGGAGGCGCAGGTGCCCGGGGCGCGGGCGGCGCTGCGTGCCGACGCCACACACGCCGCTGGAACGATGCGAAGGTGCTCGCTCTGAGCCTTCGCGCGACGACGGCCGCGCTCGCCGGCGAGCTCCTGGAGGCGTTCTTCGGCTCCAGACCCGATGCCGCCGAGCTGGGGACGGTCGCCCGCGTCGAGGTGCCATGAGCGCCACCAGGCGCCCCAGCTTCAAGCTCGAGCGGTCGCTGTTCGCCGCTGGTTGCCGCCAGGTCGGCGGTATGGACGAGGTCGGCCGGGGCGCCTGGGCGGGCCCGTTGAGCGTCGGCGTCTTCGTCCTCGATATCACCCGCATGCGCGGCTTTCCCCGTGCCGTCCGCGACTCGAAGCTGCTCAGCGCGCTGCAGCGGGAGGCCCTGTTCGATCCCCTGCGCCGGGCGGGGTCCTTCGGCGTCGGCCATGCGAGCAACGAGGAGTGCGACGAGCTCGGGATGACCGCCGCCCAGCGACTCGCCGCCGGCAGGGCTCTCGCGCAGCTCGACGTGGCTCCCGACGAGCTGATCCTTGACGGGCCCTGGAACTTCAGCGGCGTCGAGCGAGCGCGCCCGGTGATCGATGCCGACGCCGCCTGCTACGCCGTGGCGGCCGCCTCGGTGCTCGCCAAGGTGACTCGCGACCGGCTCATGGTGGACCTGGCGCCGAGCCATCCCGAATACCGGTTCGAGAGGAACAAGGGCTATCCCTCTCCCGAGCACCGGGCGGCGATCGCCCGCTTCGGCCTCACGGCGCTCCACCGCTCGAGCTGGTCCTTCGCCCGGCCAGCTGAGCACTGAGCCGGCTGAGCACTGAGCAGGCCGAGCCAGGTGCCGTCACGGTGCCGGGCCGCGGCGAGCCCAGCTCTCGGCTATAACGGTTCCGATGGCGGTCGTGCTGGCGCTGCTCGCAGCAGGTGCCAACGCCCTTGCCACCGTCTTTCAGCGGCTCGGTGTCGAGGACGCCAACACGACGGTGACCCACGTCCGCCGATCGCTGATGGCGGCGCTGCTCCGGCGACCGATATGGTTTGCCGGGCTCGGCCTCACGGTCGCGAGCTTCCTGCTGCAAGCGATCGCTCTCGCTGTCGGCAACCTGTCGACGGTGCAGCCGGTGATGGTGACCGAGCTGTTGTTTCTGGCGCTGATCCTCGGCGGTTGGTTCAAGCAGACCTTCGGTCGCCGCGAGTGGCTCGGCGTTGCCGGCATCGTGTTCGGCCTCGGCAGCTTCCTAGCTCTCAGCGCGGCACGGGGCGGCCAGCAGCGGCCGGACGGCGACGACTGGTTGATCCTGCTCACCACCAGCGGAGCCGCACTGATCGCCGTCCTCGCGGCCTCGACGCGCCGCGGACGCTCGTGGCGAGCAGCTCTGCTCGGGACAGCGGGTGCGATCTGCTTCGCCCTCACGGCGGCGTTCATCAAGACCGCCGCCGACCTCTGGTCGCACGACCCGGTCAGCTCGTTCCAGCACTGGCAGACCTACGCGGTGGCCCTCGCCGGACTCGGCGGCTTTGTCATCACCCAGCATGCCCTCGACGCCGGACCGGTCGCTGCGTCGCAGTCGGCGCTTCTCATCTTGAACCCGTTGGCGAGCATCGTGATGGGCGTGTGGCTGTTCGGTGATCGCTTGCGTACGGGTGGCGGGCGCGGGTTGGGTGAGGTGCTGGCACTGGCGGTGATGTTCCTCTCACTGTTCGCGCTCAGCCATTCTCCGCTCATCGAGTCCGGCGAGGGAGACGAGCGGCTGTCGACGGGCCGGCCGCCGACGCGCGTCCACGCCGAAGGTGTGACCAGCTGAGCAGGGGGGGATCCCGTCGATGACATCCAGGCATGACGCGGCCAGGCATGACGCGGCCGGCAGCGCCGACCCGTGGGAGTCGATCTCGCAGCGAATCGCCGACAGCGCAGAGCTTCTCGGCCTCGACCAGGGCTTGACGGCGATGCTGATCGCCCCCGAGAGGGTGCTCGAGGTCTCGGTTCCGGTCCGGCGCGACGACGGGCGGATCGAGGTCTTCAGTGCCTGGAGGGTCCATCACGACACGAGTCGGGGCCCGGGCAAGGGGGGGATCCGCTTTCACCCCGGCGTCAACGCCCACGAGGTGATGGCCCTGGCGGCCGACATGACGGTGAAGTGCGCTGTCGTCGACATCCCCTTCGGAGGCGCCAAGGGAGGCGTCGCGATCGAGCCCCGCCAGCTGTCGATCGGGGAGCTCGAGCGCGTCACGCGCCGCTACACCTACGACGTCGCGATGATGATCGGCCCCGACCGCGACATTCCGGCACCTGACGTCAACACCGACGAGCGGGTGATGGCCTGGGTGATGGACACCGTGTCGATGTTCCAAGGTGTCTCGACGCCGGGCGTGGTCACCGGCAAACCGCTCTCCATCGGAGGTAGCGCCGGCCACACCGGCGCGACGTCATCGGGTGTCGTGCAGTGCTGTCGAGCGATCTTCAGCCGTCTCGGGATGCCGATCATCGGGGCGCGTGCGGTCGTCCAGGGGTTCGGAAAGGTCGGCGGTCCCCTCGTCTACCTGCTGTCCTCGGCCGGGATGCGAGTCGTCGCCGTCGGCGACGCCGACGGAACCGTGTACAACCCGTCTGGGGTGGACCCTGCCGCGCTCGCTGATCACGTCGCCGAGCACGGTACGGTTGGCGGCTTCAGTGGGGGAGACCCGATCGGAGCCGAGGAGCTGTTCGAGGTGGATGCAGAATTGGCCGTTCCGGCGGCACTGGGCGGGGCGATCACGCCCGTGATAGCCGAGCGGCTTGCTGCCAAGGTGGTCGTAGAGGCGGCGAACGGGCCGACGACGCCGGCCGGCGACGCCGTGCTCGACCGGCGAGGGGTCGTGGTCGTCCCCGACGTGCTCGCCAATGCAGGCGGTGTGACGGCGTCGTACTTCGAGTGGGCGCAGGCGCGTCAGGGTTACAGCTGGGAGCCCGAGCTCGTCGCCTCCCGGCTCCACGCCACGATGCAGCGTGCCTTCGACGCCACGTGGCAGCTGGCAGAAGAGCACAAAGTGTCGTTGCGCCGAGCCGCCGTCGCTCTCGGCGTCGGGCGCGTCGCCGAGGCGACGCAGGTGCGTGGGCTGTTCCCGTGAGCGACCCGACGCAGCGACCCGGCCGCCGGATCAGCCTCGGCCTTCCTGCGGTGGCGGCGGCACTGCTCGCCTCTCTGCTCGCTGCCTGCGGCAGCCCTGGTGCGACAAAGGTCAACAGCGCGGCGGCGACGACTGGATCCTCGCCGACTTCGCAGAATCTTCCAACCCGGCCGCCGTCCACGACCGCACCGCCGTCCACGACAACAGCCCCGACGACGAGCTCAACCGTCGCCCTGCTCCCGCCGTGCTCCTCCGGAGCCCTCAGCGCGGCGCAGAACCTGGCTGACAGCTCGAACGGAGCCGGGTCGACGGAGCTCGCCGTGGCGCTGACCAACAACGGGTCGACGGCGTGCAGCCTCGACGGGTTCCCGTCGGTGGCGCTGCTCGGGACGACGGGTGCCTCCGGTGCCAGCACCTCGACGGGCGCCGGCAGTAGCACGTCGACCTCGATCGCCAGCGCGACGACCGGGCCGTCGGGAGGGACGGGTCCGACCGGATCCGCCCCCGGTGCCGGGGGGCCCCTCGAGCTCGGCGTGACCGACGAGGGGGCGGCGCCCCGGGTCGTCGACCTGGCGCCGAAGCAGGCAGCGGGCTTCTACCTTCAGTACAGCACGGTGCCGGTGGACGGTGTCGGGTGCCAGCAGGTGAGCTCCGTTCAGGTCACCCCGCCGGGAGGGAGTGGCCCGCTGTCGCTCCAGGCGAGCTTCTCCGCCTGCGGACGGAGCGTCGGCGTCTACGCTGTGCGGCCACTCGCAGATCTCGCCCACTGAGCAGGGCAGCGGCCGCCGCCCGGCCTCCGCCAGCTCCGGCGGGCACAAGGCGCGCAAGCGCCCAAGAGCCGGCAAGCGCCCGAGGTGACCAGCTGGGCGGCCCGCTCAGCGCTTCTTCGGCCACAGTGCGATGATCACAGGGCCGTATCACAGAGCCGCGCCGGCGAGCGGTACCGGAGGTTGCGGGTCGGGCCTCGCGCCGCCAGGACGCCGACGGGCTCGATACCGGCGGAAGGGCGCTTAGCTCAGGTGGTAGAGCAGCTCGCTTACAACGAGCAGGCCGGGGGTTCGAGTCCCTCAGCGCCCACTTTCTTGTCACGGCGCGAGATCTCTGGCAGCACTTCCGTCTGTCAGGGAGTCAGCCAGCCGCCGAGCGTCGGGCGGACCGCCACGCCGAGCCCTGGATTGACCGCCTTTGGCCTGCTCGGCAAGGGAGGGAGGACGTGGTTCCATTGCCATCGGTCAGGCCCCGCGACCGCCACATTGGCTGATGCCACCCTCACCCTGCAGGCGCGAGAATCCCTCCGTGCCTCGTGCCGGCCGTCTCCGCCTCTGCCCAACGCTCTTTTCCACCGCCGCTGCCTGCTGGTGGTGCCGCGCAGGGCTCTGCCGCATCTGGACGCTTCCAGCGCGACTGCCAGCGGAGTGCGATGACATGGAAGTCAGGATGCTGCCGCTGAGTGAGATAGGGCCGCGATCCATGTCGGCGAGCGGGCAGACGGTCAGC
>DAHUZG010000385.1 GCA_027306715.1 Acidimicrobiaceae bacterium | reverse complement strand
GCGCGTGGTGAATCGCTGCCGAGCTGCCGAGCTCGACGAGGCGGCCGGCGTACATCACCGCGACCCGGTCGGCCAGCTCGAGCAGGAGCGACAGGTCGTGGGTGATGAAAAGCACGGCGAACCCGAGCCGCTGCTTCAGCTCGACGATCTGGGCGAGGATGTCGCGCTGGACGACGACGTCGAGTGCCGTGGTCGGCTCGTCCATGATCACGACCTCGGGGTCGACGGCGAGCGCCATGGCGATCATCACCCGCTGGCGCATCCCGCCGGAAAGCTCGTGGGGGTAGCTCTTCACCCGCTGGCGCGGGATGGCGACGATGTCGAGCAGCGAGCGGACACGCTCGAACGCCTCGTCGCGCGACAGCGGGAGGTGGGCCTCGATCACGTCGAGCAGCTGATCACTGATGTTGAGCACGGGGTTGAGGGCGTTCATCGCGCTCTGGAAGACGATCGCGATCTCTCGCCAGCGCAGGTGGCGCAGCTCCTCGGGCGTGCTC
This sequence comes from Acidimicrobiaceae bacterium, assembly GCA_027306715.1. Classification (GTDB taxonomy): domain Bacteria; phylum Actinomycetota; class Acidimicrobiia; order Acidimicrobiales; family Bog-793; genus DAHUZG01. The sequence continues at coordinate 7,338 of DAHUZG010000385.1, read as the reverse complement.
GCGAGCACGTCGGCCGGGGCGCCGACCCGCCTCCCGCGATAGATGACCGACCCCCCGGTGATCAGCGCCGGCGGGCGGAGCAGCCGGCACGCGCCGTAGGCGAGCGTCGACTTGCCCGAGCCGCTCTCGCCGGCCAAACCGACGACCTCGCCGGGCTGCAGCGACAGGTCGACGTGATCGACGGCATGGACGTCGCCGCCACCCGTGCGGTAGACGACGCACAGGTCGCGGACCTCGAGCACCGGCGGTACAGCCGCGAGAGCCTGCGCCTCGTTGCGGTCGCCGTCAACGGCGGGGGGGTCCTGCTCGCCGGCGACGGCCGTCATCGCGGGCTCCCGCCGGCGCCGAGCGAGCGCGACACCGGCGTCGGATCCGCGGGCCGCCAGCGCCGGCCGTCGATCCGGTTGGCGCCGGCCGCCTCGCGAAGGCGGGGGTTGCCGAGCTCGTCGATGCCGAAGTTCAAGAGCACGAGACCGGCACCGAGCAGCGCCACGAAGATGCCCGGCGGGACGAACCACCACCAGGCGTTGACGAAGATGGCGTTCTGGTTCTGCGCCCAGTAGAGCATCGTCCCGAGCGACTGCGAGTCGACGTTGTAGAGGCCGAGGTAGGCAAGAGCGACCGAGGTGCCGACGGCGTAGAGCACGGTGCTGACGAAGCTCGCGGCGATGAGGCTGACCTCGTTCGGCAGGATCTCGAAGAAGATCAGGCGGGCGCTCGACTCACCGGTCTCGCGCGCCGCGGCGACGAAGTCCCGGGTCCGCAGCGAGAGGGTCTGGGCGCGGATCACCCGTGCCCCCCACGGCCAGCCGAGCAGCCCGAGCACGAGGATCGTCGAGGTGATCCCGCTCTTCGGGAGATAGCCGAGAAGGACGATGAGCAGCGGCAGGGCGGGGAGCACGAGGACGACGTTGGTGAACAGCGACAGGCCCTCGTCCCACCAGGCGCCGAGGTAGCCGGCGGTGATCCCGAAGACAATCGACAGCGCCGTGGCGATCACCGCCGCGCCGACCCCGACGAGCAGCGTCGCCCGCGTGCCGGCGAGGAGCTGGGAGAGGACGTCTTGTCCGAGGCTCGTCGTGCCGAGCAGGTGCTGCAGGCTCGGCGCGCCGGCGGCGCCGACCTGGTTCTGAGAGGCGGGGTCGTAGGGCTCGAACAACGGCCCGAAGACCGCCATCAGGACGAAGAAGCCGCAGATCCCGGCTCCGACCTTGGCTTTGAGCGACAGCTGTCGCCAGGCGACGCCCCGCTGGCGCCTCGTGGGAGCGGTGACGTGGGTCTCGGGGAGGCGCCGCAGGGCGGCCATCAGCGCGCCTCTCGGGAGCGTGCCCGCGGGTCGGCGAGGACGTATGCGGCGTCCATGATGAGGTTGGCGAGCAGCACGACGAGGGCGATGACGAGGAAGATTCCCTGCATGGTCGGATAGTCCTCGGAGAGCACGGCGTTGTACAAGGTGAGCCCGACGCCGGGGTAGGAGAAGCCGATCTCCATGAGCAGCGCCCCGGAGACGACGAAGCCGAGCGCCAGTCCGAAGCCGGCGAGCTGGGGGAGGACGGCGTTGCGCGCCGCGTAGGCCATCACCACCCGCCGCGGGCTCAAGCCCTTGGCCTGGGCGGCGAGGACGTAGTCCTCGCCGATGGTCGTGATCATGACGTTGCGCATCTGGAGCATCCAGCCCGCCATCGTGGTGACGAGGATCGTGATCGCCGGCAGGATCGAGTGGTAGATGGCGCTGGCGATGAAGCTGGCGTGCCAGCCCGGTACGAGCCCCTGGCTGTAACCCTGCTGCTCGGGAAACCAGTGCAGGTGCATCGCCAGGCCGTCGACGAGCAGCAGAGCGAGGAAGAAGTAGGGCATCGCCTGGATGAAGGTGAGTCCGGGCAGCACCCGGTCGAGCCAGCCGCCGCGCCGCCAAGCGGCGAGGATGCCGAGGAGGGTGCCGGTAAAGAAGCTGATCACCGTCGCCGAGCCGACGAGCACGAGGGTCCACGGCAGGGTCTGGCCGATCACCGTCGAGACCTGTGCCGAGAGGATCACCGAGTGCCCGAGGTTGCCGTGCAGCAGGTTGGCGAGGTACTGCCCGTACTGGTGGAGCGCGCTGCCGTCATGGCCGACGCCGAACTCGGCCTCGATCGCCTTGAGCTCGCCGGGCTGCGCATTCTGCATGCTCTGGAAGAGCGACTCGGCCGGGTTGCCCGGCATCAGTCGCGGGATGACGAAGTTGATCGTCACCGCCGCCCAGGCGGCGACGAAATAGAAGACGAGGCGGCGGGCGAAGAAGCGCATCGCTACTTCTCCGGCCGAGCCGACGCTCGCCCGTCACGCCCACCAGCTCGGCTACCGCCAGCCGGCAGGCGCCGCCCGGATGACGGCTTGTCCAGCTCTGGGACCGGATGTCGCTCGAGTGTGCCGGGCGGGCAGCCGCAGCTCGAGCGCAGCACCAGCTCGACGGGGAGGACCTCCACCCGGGGCTTCAGCGCCGGCTTGGCGATGCGCTCGAGCAGGCGGGCGCAGGCCCGCTCGCCGAGCGACCGCATCGGCTGGTGAACGGTGGTGAGCGGTGGCTCGAGCAGCCGGCCGGGGTAGATCTCGTCGAAGCCGACCACGGCGACCTCGTGCGGAACGGCGACACCGGCGCGAGCGAGCGCCTGCATCACCCCGATCGCCATCTGATCGTTGGCGCAGACGACGGCGTCGGGGAGCTCGAGGCGGTGCTCGGCGAGCAGCTTCTCAGCTGCCTTCTCGCCGCTCTGGGCGCTGAAGATGCCGCGGTAGCTGCCGGTGAGCACCGCGCCGAGCCTTGTTGCGATCTCGGCTTCGAGCGCCCGCCGCCGCTCGGCGGCGTCGGGGGCTCCGGCCGGTCCGTCTACCAAGAAGAGCCGCCGCCGGCCGTGGTCGTCGAGCAGGTGGGCGGCGAGTGCGCGTGAGCCGCCGCGGTTGTCGGCGGTGACGACATCGACCGCCCGCTCCTCGGGACTGCCGGCGATGATGACGACCGGGACGCGCTCGGCGAGATGGGCGAGCATCTCGGAGGAGACCATGCCCTCGCCGATGAGGAGACCGTCGACCTTGCCCGAGAGCGAGCGCAGGCGCTGGTAGCCGCGTTCGTCCCGGGCGCTGAGGAAGGTGATGAGGAGTGACCAGCCGTGGTTGCGCAGCCGAGCCTCGACCCCGTGCAGGATCTCGTCGTAGAAGAGCAGGCTCATGCTCTCGATGTCGAACTGGCGTGACATGCGCTCGACGCCGACGAGGCCGATGACCTCCTTGCGGCGACGGGAGAGGCTCTGGGCCGCGCCGTCGGGGACGTAACCGAGCTCGTCGATGACATCCTGCACCCGTTGGCGTGTGCTGTCCCGCACACGGTCGTGCCCGTGCACCACCCTCGATACGGTCGCCGTCGACACGCCTGCGAGGCGCGCCACGTCATACAGTGTTGGCGTTGTTCCCGCTCCCTGATCGCGGCCGAGCTCCGCTGTTGCGGCTCGCGGCCGGACACCCCCGACGCTGCGCAGGGAGCACGGTCCGGTCCGGTCCCGCTCCCCGCCCGCCCCCTTTCTCTGCGCACCGAACGCGGCACGCCATCGGACCCGTACCGCAGCACGAGCTGGTTGCGCGCGGCCGGTTGCTGGCGGCCTCAGCTGGCCCGCACGATCCGGCGCACATGGCTATGTACCCGCTTACATCTAAGCGCTTACACTAGGGCTGTAGCGGGCCGGGGTCAAGGCCGCTGCAACGATTCCGAGATCGGTCGCCTGCGCCCCCACCTTCCGGATGCGCACGGTTGGTCGTGTGAGCCGGTGAGATTCATCATGTGACCAAGTGGCAGGTGACCAAGCAGCAGGTGACCAAGCAACAGGTGACCAAGCAACAGGTGACCAAGCAACAGGTGACCAAGTGGCAGGTGACCAAGTGGCAGGTGACCAAGTGGCAGGTGACCAAGCAACAGGTGACCAAGCAACAAACACAAATAACTGGGCACGGGATGGGTAACTGGTTTTTCTCGCGTCCCGGCGCGGTAAGCAGACCCTGTGTCTGTGACCTTGCGCCGGCACCGTACCTCCGGCGGGAGCTTCGGCGCGTCGGCGCAGCGGGGCATCCCGGTGGACGGGGACTGCTGGGTGGACGGGGACCGGCGGTGAATATCTCGGTCGTCATGCCCTCGGCACTCGGGCCCTCGGAGCTGGCGCGCTGGCGGGAGCTGCAAGAGGCGAGTATCCGGCTCGACAACCCCTTTCTCTCGGGGGCCTTCGCCGTCCAGGTCGGGTCCGTGCTGCCGGCGGCGCGGGTGGCGGTGTTCGAGGACGGCAATGAGATCGTCGCCTTCTTCCCGTTCTCGTGCGGACCGTTTCGCACCGGGCGGCCGCTCGCCCCCGGCATCGCCGACTGCGAGGGCCTCGTCCATGCCCCCGGATTCGAGTTCGACGCTTCCCGGCTGCTTCGCGCCGCCCGCCTCGAGACGCTCGAGTTCGACCACCTGCTCGGCGACCAGCTACCCGAGACCGCGCGCCAGGTGCACAGGGCGGAGTCCCCGGTGGTCGACGTCTCGGAGAGCTTCGAGACCTACCTGTGCCAGCGTCGCAAGGCCGCCAAGGGTGTCATCAGCTCGCTCGAGCGGAAACGGCGGAAGCTCGAGAGGGAGTCGGCTTCAGTCCACTTCGAGGACGACGATCGCCGCCCGGAGGTGCTCCATCAGCTGATGGAGTGGAAATCGGCGCAGTACCGCCGAACCGGGCGGTCTGACCGATTCGCCCGGCCCTGGGTGCGCTCGCTCGTCGAAGGACTGTTCGACTCCGACGAGCCGGGCTGTACGGGCCGCGTCGTCTCCCTCGAGTCGGAGGGACACGTGATTGCCGCTCTCTTCGGTGTCACCTCGTCGACGGTGTTCTCGTCGTGGTTCCCTGGCTACGACCGCGATCACGGCCGTCACTCTCCCGGCTTGCTCCTGTTCCTCGCTGCCGCAGAGCGCGCTGCCGCCGGAGAGCCGCCAGGCGCGCCGGCCGAGCTGCGCGGTCGTCGCGGCGGGCCGTTGCCCCTTCGCTTCGACCTCGGCAAGGGCGACGAGGAGTACAAGAGCGTGCTCGCCAACGATGCCGTCGAGGTGACGGCCGCCCGTCTCGACCTCGGCACGCCGCTCGCGCTCGCCCGCCGTCTGCAGCGCTATCCCCAGCGTGTCGCGGTCGACGTCGTCGTCTCGCACCCGTGGCTGCGCAGGCGTGCACGCGGTGTTCTGCGCGGCGTCGGACGCGCACGCCGGCTGCTAAGGAGCTAGACCGCCCCGCCGTGCGCGCCTCTCGAGGCGCGGGCCTGGGTGAGCCGGCGACCGGCGGCCGCGGCCCGCCCCGGAACGAGGTGGATCGAGCTGCGCGGCAACCCGTGCTCGGCAAGGAGGCGGCGGCACTCGGCGACGGCGTAGCCGAGCGTGTAAAAGCTCACCGAGCCGGCGGCGGCGACGGGGTCTGGGCCCGGGCCGGAATCGAGGTCGAGCAGCGCGCAACGCGCCCGCGGCTCGAGCTCTGCCTGGCGTGACTGGCCGACGCTGCCGGGGTTGACCAGGGCAGGTCCAGGCTGGAGTGGCAGCCGACCCCCTCGAAGCGCGGGCCTCTTGCTGCCGGTGCAACGCTGGTAGAGGCGCGCCCGGTGGGTGTGGCCGAGCACGAGGACGCGTGCCCTCGGCTCGCGCCGGGCGAGCTCGTCGAGCTGGCCGGCGCTGGCGGCGTCCCGCTCGACGTAGCGCTCGGGGTCCTCGAGCGAACCGTGGGCGACGATCAGGCCCGGGGCCGCGCCGACTCGGGGGAGAGAGCCGAGCCAGGCGAGGGCGTCCCGCCCGAGCACGCGGCGCGTCCAGGCCGTGCTGTGCCGGACGTTGTCGCCCTCGTGAGCGTCGTCGAGCTCGCCGAGCGCCATCAGGTCGTGGTTGCCGGCGACCACGAGCGCCCCGGCGGCGACGAGCTCCTCGATGCACTCGTTCGGCTGCGGGCCGTAGCCGACGACGTCGCCGGCACAGACGACCCGATCGGTCCCCTGCTCGCGTAGCCACCACAGCGCGCCCCGCAAGGCGAGCAGGTTGGCATGGACGTCGGAGATGAGCCCGTAGCGCACGGCTCGGGTGTATCAGGCTCGCTCGAGTGCCCGCCGGCCGGCGGCGGTGATCCGGCCGGCGGCGGTGGCGAGGAGGGGAAGGGGGTCGTCGCTCGCCCAGATCGCCTTGGCCTTGCTCGAGGCAGCGAAGCGGATCCGTCCGAGCAGCTCGGCGGGCCCCGGCGAGCCCGTGGCGAAGTCGTAGGGGCTGCACCAGGTCACCCCGGGGCGGGGCCGCAGGGTCCCTGCAGCCGGCAGCGGCTCGCCGTCGAGGTAGTCCCGCACGAGCGCAGGAAGGTTGACCCCGGCGACGGCGCCCGGGTAGTGCCAGAGATTGAAGCGGGGGTTGACCTCGAGCAGGTAGAGCCTGCCGTCCGGGGCGCGCTTGAAATCGAGCTTGGCGACGCCGCGCAGGCCGATCCGCTCGACCGCGTCGCGCCCGGCCACGATCACGTCCTCCTCGTCGGTGATCGTGAGAGCGGTCGTCGCCCCGTACTCGGGGGGGATGGTGCGCACCTTCCGTCCGGTGAACTCGCCGGCCGTCTCGCCTTCTGGCGTCACGAAGACGTGGTAGCTCTCGATGCAGGACTCCGGCCCGGGGATGAGCTGCTGGAAGAGGACGGAACGCCCGAATTCGACGAGCGACGGCCAGAGGGCCTCGAGCTGTGCTCCCGACTCGATCCGCCGCGCCTTGCCGAGGTGCTCGAAGTGCTTCCAGCGGTCGTCGGTGCGGTCGACCGGCTTGACGACGACGGGGTAGGTGAGGTCGGCGAGCTCGCTTGGCGAGCTCGCGGCGGCGAGCACCGGCCGCGCGGGTGGCACGGGCAAGCCGAGGTCGGCGGCCAGTGTGAGGAAGCGCTGCTTGTCGAGCATCGTCTCCACCCGCTCGGGGGAGTCGACGACGAAGCGGAAGGTCTCGGCGAGGCGCTCGCGGTGGCGGGAGACGAAGAGCAGGTGCCCGTCCCACTGGTAGTAGAGGAGCGGCCGGACCGGTTGGGCGCGGCCCCAGGCGAGGAGCGGCTCGAGCAGGTCGTCGTTGTGGGAGTCGGGGTCCCAGATGGCCACCGTCGTGGCGTAGCGGGAGAACCTCGTCGGGTCGCCGGTGACGGCGACGACGGCCGAGCGCATGCCGGCCAGAGCGACGGGCCGCACGAGGTCGATGTCGCCGAGGACGAGGGCCGTCGGCCAGCCCCTCGGGCTCCGGGCGGCCCGGCTGCTGCTCACCATGGCGTGCACCTACCCCTACGGGCATGCCCTTAC
>DAHUZG010000381.1 GCA_027306715.1 Acidimicrobiaceae bacterium | reverse complement strand
CGCGGTCGTCCCCGTGCGCCATCACCACCGCTCCCGCCATCCGCGTGCTCACCCCCCACGAGGTGGTATGGCAGTGCTGCAGGCGCCCGGACTGGCTCGTGTAGGTGATGTCGAAGACCTCGGCGAAGTTCGTGCCGAGATAGTGCGACGTCCCGGCCTGCAGCGCCCGGCCGTCCCGCATCATCGCCTCGAGGCTGACCGTGCGCACGGCGCCCGGGAAGCGCTCGCCGGCGGTCTTGTCGCCGACGACGGGGGAGATCGCGGCGACGTCGTCGGCGAGCTCACGGTAGAAGCCGGCGGCGGTCATCGTCTCGGCCATGGCGCCGGCCTCGTCGGCATGGGCGGTGTGCCCCTCCTGCCAGAGGAACTCGGTCGTGCGCAGGAACAGCCGCGGGCGCAGCTCCCACCGCACCACGTTGCACCACTGGTTCAGCTTGAGCGGCAGGTCCCGGTAGGACTCGATCCAGCGGGCCATCGCCTCGCCGATGATCGCCTCCGAGGTCGGGCGGACAACGAGCGGCTCGTCGAGCTCCTCGCCGCCGGCGCGGGTGACGACGGCCAGCTCGGGGGCGAAGCCCTCGACGTGCTCGGCCTCCCGGCGCAGGTACTCCTCGGGGATGAAGAGCGGGAAGTAGACGTTCTCGTGCCCGGTGGCCTTGATCCTGGCGTCGAGCTCGGCCTGCAGCAGCTCCCAGATCCGGTAGCCGTAGGGGCGCATGATCATCGTCCCGCGCACGGGTCCGCGGTCGGCGAGCTCGGCTTTGAGAACGAGCTCGTTGTACCAGGAGGAGAAGTCCTCGCTCTGGGGTGTGACGCCCAATTCGTTGGCTCGCGGCATGTCCGTGTGTAGCACGCCCAGCGAGGTGGCCCGGCGGGAGCGCGCCGTCGCCGGGAGCGCGCCGTCGCCGGATCGTCATCTGATCGACACGGGCTCGACCTGTCGGGGCGCGCTGGGCCGCTCTATCGTCCCCGCCGTCGCGCCGTCCGTGTGGATGCTGGCGACGACCAGCCACCTCACCGGCGCTGATTCGCGCCCGTGCGGCGGGAACTTGACGTCAGCGGCACCGGAGGCCACGGCGGCGCCACGACCGGAAGTGACAGCATCGACGAGCGACGGGCTGGCGCCGGAACGGCGGCGGCGGGTCGCCTGGTCGCTCGCCGCCGGGGCTGCGGCCCTCGTCGGGCTCGCGACGACCGTCGCCGCCGCGGCTCCGGCCGCGGCCGCGGCCAGCCCCGTCGGTACGAGCCGCGTCGGCTCCGCACCGGCGGCGACGACTCCGGCGTGGTGCAGCACGCACGGCTCGAGCTTCGCCGGCTGGAGCGGGACCTTCCCCGACCTGCCGATGTGCGGGCCAGGCCCCGCCTACGGAGGGACCTGGTCCTACGTCGAGCTGCCGGGCCCGAGCGGGATCGTGACCAGCTACTACAACGCCACGCCCGGCTTCCAGTGCGTCGAGCTCGCCGACCGCTTCCTCGCCGTCGCCTTCGGCCTGGCGCCGGTGCTCGCCGAAGGCTCGCAGGTGGCGGCGAACTACCACGCCGCCTACCCAGGGCGGACCGAGCTCGAGCTCAACGGATCAGCGGGGGCCCGCGGCCACGCCCCGGTGGGCGGCGACGTGATCAGCTTCTCCGAGGTCCCCGACTTCCAGGACCCGACCGACGGCCACGTGGCGATAGTCGTCGGCTCGCGGGTCGACCCGATCACCGGCGACGGGGTCGTCTCGATCGCCCAGGAGAACGTGGCGCCGAGCGGAATGCGCCGTGAGCTGCTCCTCGTCCACTGGCGACTGGTGGACCCGGTGGAGCCGCCGAACGCCGAGTGGCAGTACCCCTACGCCGAGTGGATCCACGTCGTCGTGGCGTCGCCGACCCTCGTCTCCCCTGCTGTGCTGGCGGCCCGACGCGCCGCCCCCTGGCACCGGGTCGCCGGCGCCGGGGCCGGCGAGCTGATCGCCTCGCTCGCCAACCCGGCCGCCGTCGGCGCCCGGGGCGCGGCGGGAGGCGGGGCGGCGGGCGC
>DAHUZG010000373.1 GCA_027306715.1 Acidimicrobiaceae bacterium | reverse complement strand
GTCGTGCTCGAGGACGTCGATCACGTCAGGCATGGGTTTCTCCTTCGGTCAGGGTTCCCCTGTGATGCCCGCGCCCGGCGCCGCTCAGTCCTCGCCGGCTCAGTCCTCGCCGAGCGGGCGCCGGGCCGCCTTCCGCTCGGTGAGGCGGTGCTTGTCCTCGAGGCGCCGCTCGACCGACGACCGGGTCGGCCGCGTCGGGCGGCGCCGAGCCGGGACGGACGCGGCACGCTCGATCCGCTCGGCGAGGCGCCGGCGGGCCGCCAGCCGGTTCTGCAGCTGCGAACGCTCGCCGGCGGAGACCACGCGCGGCGAGCCGAGGGCGGCGCGGACCCGCTCCACAACGGTCTCCGGTCCCTCCAGCCGGCTCAGGTCGGCGAGGAGCTCGACGCGGCTGTCCGAGGTGTTGACATGCTGGCCGCCGGGCCCGGAGCTACGCGAGAAGCGCCAGCTGAGCGCGCCTGCGGGAAGGCGCAGCCCGGAGACCGTGACGAGGTCGGCGTCAGTCCCGTCGGTCGCCGCCACGGACTCTCACTGCCTGGTCGTCCCGTTCACGGCGCCGCCGTGCGCTGTGAGGAGCTCGACCTCGTGCGGGTCGAGCTCAAGGGCGGCGGCGGCGACGTTGGCCTCGAGATGATCGACCGAGGCCGTCCCGGGGATCACGAGCATCGCCGGCGAGCGCGCCAGCAGCCAGGCGAGCGCCGCCTGGGAGGGCTCGACTCGGTGTGCCTGGGCTATTTCGCGAAGAGCGGCGTGGTGCTCGATCCCGCTGATCGGTGCCCAGGGAAGGAACGCCAGCTGCTCCTGCTCGCACAGGTCGACGAGCTCCTCCGAGCCGCGGTCGACGAGGTTGTAGCGGTTCTGGATCGAGACCACCGGGGCCAGCTTCTGGGCGCGCCGCAGCTGGTTCTCGGCGAAATTGGAGGCCCCGATGTGACGGATCCTGCCCTCCTCCTTGAGCTCGACGAGCGCCCCGATCGACTCCTCGAGCGGCACCTTCGGATCGACCCGGTGGAGCTGGTAGAGGGGGATCTGATCGAGTCGCAAGCGCCGCAGGCTCGACTCGCACGCCTGGCGGAGGTGCTCGGGCCGGCCGTCGGGCTCCCAGCGCCCCGGCCCCCGTCGCACGAAACCCCCTTTGGTGGCGATGACGAGGTCGTCGGGGTAGGGGCTGAGCGCGTCGGCGATCAGCTCCTCGGAGACCTCGGGCCCGTACGAGTCGGCAGTGTCGATGAAGTTGACGCCGAGCTCGACGGCGCGGCGGAGCAACGCCACGGCTTGCCCGGGGTCGGCCGGCGGACCCCATATCCCGTTGCCGGTGATGCGCATCGCGCCGAGCCCGATCCGGTTCACGGTGAGGTCGCCGCCGAGGCCGATAGTGCCGGCGCGGGTCGCCCCGCCGTCGAGGTCGCTTGCCATGGCCGCCCTTTCCCAGCCTCCCCGCCGGCCAGCCTACGGGCGGCCGCCGCCGGCGGAGCTGCTCGGGTTGGCAGCCGCTCCTGAGAGCGGCGCTCCGCTGACGCTCTCCCAGGCCGTGTCGACGGCGTCGACGATCTCGGCGGTGGCGGCGAGGACGGCGAGCTGGGCGCTGTCGTCGGGGACGGCCCGGCGAGGGCGCCGTGCAGCGAGCGCAGTGGCGGCAGCCTCGCCGCAGGCGTCCCCCTGAGCGAGCCCGCTAGAGAGCCAGCGAGGAGGCTCAAAGCCTCGCCCAGTGCCCCGGCGAGCGGCGCCAGCTGCGGCATCGGCACCCTCAGCGTCCCGTCCTCGAGCTCGACCCGCACGGCGTGGACGGCGAGGACCAGCCGGCGCAGCGCCGCCAGCGTCGCGGCGGCGCGTGCAGCGTCGATACGGCGGTCGGAGGGGTCCGTCAGCGAACGCCCGACGGCCTCCTCGGCCGCGGCGCGCTCGATCCGGGCCGAGCGCGCCGCCCCGGCGAGCGCCCTGCCATCGCGCTCGATCTCGCCGCTCACGGTGCTGAGGACCTGGCCGAGGTACTCGCGCTGGGCGAGAACCAGCCGGCCCAGGCTCTCGACGGCGTCGCCAGCAGACCAGGTCGGCCAGGCGAGGTAGGCGGCCAGGGCGATGGCGCCGCCGATCACCGTGGCGAGCGTGCGGTAGCCGGCCGTGCCGAGGCTGTCCGTGGTGACGATGCCGAGCAGGACGACGACGAGGGCGGTCAGCGCGCAGCTGAAGAGGGCGTAGCTCGCCTGGAAGGTGGCGAGCGCGCCGAAGGCGAGAAGGCCGACGAGCACCACCGTCGCCGCCCCGGTCGGGCGACCGAGCACGATCAAACCGGCTAGGGCGGCCCCCACCAGGGTCCCGGCCACCCGGGTCGCGCCGCGGCTGAGCGTGGCGCCGAAGTCCGGACGGAGCACGACGCCGGCTGTCAAGGTGATCCAGTAGCCACGCGGCAGCGAGGTCAGCAGAGCGAGCAGCTCGCAGAGCGGCAGGACGACCATCAGGCGCACGCCGTGGCGGAGCTGGGGCGAACGCAGGCTCCAATTGGCGGCGAGGGTCTCGCGGCCGCTCACGAGCAGGCGGCGGGCGAGCACCGCCAGCCGCAGCGGGCGGGCGAGGCTCAAGGCCGGAAGCGCCGGTCGCCAGGGCGCACCGGCCACATCCGCGGCGAGACGTTCCGCGGCTCGCAACTGCCCGGCGAGTGCCCGGGCGTGCTCGCCCACCGCCGCCACGAGCGCCGGGCCGACGCGACTTGGCCGGGGCACACCGACCGCTGCCACCTCGTCGCCGCTGTGCGCAGGTGCTGACGCGCGCTGCGCGAGGTGGGCGGCGTCCTCGACGGCCGAAGCTGCGCCCGTTCTGGTTGCCCGTTCGACCGGCTGCCGGCCCTCGTGCCCGACTCCGCCGCCCTCCTGCTTCCTTGGCGCCCGCACCACGCGCCGGCCGGGGACCGCGGCGAGCGACGCCGCCAGCGCCGACAGCCGGGAGACCGCCGACTGGAGCTCGAGCCGCAGATCGCCCTCGAGGGCGCTCGGAGCGTGGCGGGAGAGCTGACGCGAGAGCCCGGCGATGGCGGCGAGCTCGAGGCGGATTCGGCGACCCTCGGCGACGAGGGCCACGAGCGGCTGCAGGCTCGACGTCCCGAACATCGCCGGCACCGAGACGGCTCGCCCTGCCTCCTCGAGGGCTTCGGCGGAAGCCAGCGCACGGGCGTCTCCGGCGAGCACCGAGCGGGCCAGCTCCGCAAGGGCGCGGTAGCAGGCGGCGACGAGACGGCGCTGCTGACCCAGTCCGCCGGCTGAGCCGCTCACGAGAGCGGCAACCACCTGCGCCGCGCCGCCGGCGGCGACGTAGCCGGCGAGCTCGAGAGCGAGCAGCGGTGACTCGGCGAAGCGGCCGAAGACGACCATCGCCATCACTGACTGGACGCCGACGCTCCCGGCCTCGCGGCCGAGGCTTCCCGCCATCCCGGCGGCAAAGGCCCACGGCACGAGGATCAGCAGGTGCAGCCAGCCGATCGAGCCGGACGCCGAGCCGGCGAAGGTGGCAAGTGCCATCGCCACCGTGACCGCCGCCGCGGTCCGCGCCGGGTGCGCGCCGGCGAGCAACGACGAGATCCCGACGAGGAGGGCGCCGGCGCCCATGCTGGCGGCGGCACCGGGGCTGCCGAGCGCCAGGCCGAGCGCCAGCACTGCAGCTATCGCCGCTGCCGCTGTCGCCGCCCGCCCCAGTGCCAGCCCGGCTCGGTCGACCCGGACGAGGTCGCGAAGGACCGTCGCTCGCAGCCCTCCCCGGCGCGCATCGACGCTCACGGCGGGCAATCATCGCGGCCCCGGCGTTCACCGGCGAGGTTGCCGCCCTCCCCGCCCGGGGCGCCGGGCTCAGGGCGCCGGGGGCTGGCCCAGCGTTCCGGCGAGGTCGGCTGTCGCCGCGAGGGTGGTGAGCGCCGCGAGGCAGGCGATCGTTAATTCGGCGGTGAGAGTGTGGGCCAATGCCAGCACCAGGGTGATGATCACGCACACCGAGAGGCTGGCGGCGAGGCTGTAGACGAACCGCTCGAGCCGATCGGACGCGGGGATCCACGCCCGGAGCGCGAGGCCCGGGACAAAGGCGGCGAAGCCGAACGTGGCGATTCCCCGCAACGCCACCGGTGCCCCGGCGGCGACGAGGGCGAGCCAGACCCATCCCGAGGCGGCGAGGGCGACATCCGCCGCCCGCCTGCCGGCCGGCAGCCGGGACGAGGGCACCGCCGGCAGGCGTCCCGCGACCCCACCTCCCGCGCCCGGTCCTCCCGCGCCCGGTCGAGCGGCGTTCATCGGGTTGTCGCCAGGGTGAGCACGACGACGTCGCTGTTGTGGATGAGGACGTGGAAGAGGGGCGAGGCGAGGACGGCCCGCTCGATCCTTCCGTAGTCGCCCCGCGGCATTGCCCCGGTCATGTTGACGATGGCGGCGTCGCTCGTCGCGAAGACGAGGTAGCGCTTCTGGCGGCCGCCGGCGAGGTCGCGCGAGAGCACGGTCACCGGGTGCTGCTCGATGCTGCGCACCGTCGCCTTGGTGTCGGTCGTGAAGAGGTAGTTGACGTAGTCCTGGTAGTCGTGGAGGGGCCAGGGGAGGTTGCCGGCGGCCGAGATGATCATCGAGCCGTGCGGGGCGACGCTGTAGAGCTGGTCGATCGCGTGCACCTCCGCCGGGGGGAAGTAGTTCGACTTCTCCTTGCCGTAGTAGGAGACGACGAAGCCCGCGAGCAGAGCGGCGAAGGCGAGCCCGCGGGCGGCGTCCAGCCAGCCGGGGGCGTTGCGGGGGCGCCGGGCGCGCCTCGCCGCGGCCCGCGAGCGCAGAGTCGACAGGCGCGCCCGAGCGCGCACGGCGCCGCCGCGCTCCGCGAGGAACACGGCGCTGAAGAAGGCGAGGAACGGCAGCTCGAACAGGTAGACCCGGAAGAGCAGCTCGCCGCCGTAGTTGTTGCCGAAGACGGCGCCCGCCGGCATCACGAGCAGCAGCGCCGCCGGCAGCATCGAGCGCCAGCGGCCGGACCTGAGGCAGCGCAGCACGCCCGCGGCGGCAAGCAGGATCAGCGCCAGCGTGAGCAGCCGGTCGGCGTCGCCGACGAGCAGCTGGTCGGCGCTCGCCTGGCCGGCGTTGTACTTCGAGATGGCGGCGTTCTGGAGGATGTGGCCGAGGGCGTCGTAGAAGACAGGAAGGTTCTCGCTGACAAAGGTGCGCGCCCCGATCGCGATCCAGCCGACGGCCACGACGCCGGCGAAGGCGACGAGCCATCGCTGCGAGAGCCGCCGGAAGATCGCCAGCACGGCGAAGGCTCCGAAGACCATGAACGGGGTGAGCTGGTGGCTGACAGCGATCGCCACCGTGCACAGCACGACGACGACGGCACCGGCGCGAACGCCCCCGGCGCGCCCGCCGCAGCGCTTTTCGAGGCTGCGCCGGGCGCCGGCGCCGAAGCGTCCTTCACCGGCGGGCCGGAGCATCCGGCTGAGCACGACGGCGACGACGACGAGGTAGAGGAAGAAGGCGAAGCCCTGGGGCGAGAGGTAGTCCTGGCCGATCCAGTTGCCGAGGTAGAAGATCCACAGGGCCGTCCACTGGATGCGGCGGTCGGCGCTCAGACTGCGGAAGATCAGCATCAGCGGAAAGGCGTAGAGCGCTTCGTTGACGAGCGGCGCCCAGGCGGCGTAGCTGAGCGGGGTCGCCCAGCCGGTCGCCGTGGTGAACAGGGCGTTGAGGGAGAAGAAACCCGGCCAGTCCTGATAGGCGACCATGCTCGGGTCGGCCTGCGCGAGGCTCACCCCGTGGTGGCCGGCGACGAAGTCGGTGACGGTGACGATCTTCCAGGCCCACTCGTAGCGGAGAGTCCCGTAGAGCACCGCCGGCGTCGCGTGCAGCACGGCCAGCAGCACGGCGACATGGGCGGCCAGCGCCACAGCGCTCGCCTCACGGTGCCGCACGAGCATGACGAAGCTGACCGTGAGCACCGCCAGCGCCGCCCAGTACGCCCCCGGCAAGACGCTGACGAGGCCGAAATCGGTCATCCGCGCCAGCACCACCCGGCTTTCGAGGACGACCACCCACAGCGCCAGGGCGGCGACCGGCCCGGCGAAGGGCAGCACCGCAGCGAGCCGTGCGCCGGCGCGCTGCGGCACGGCGCCCTCGGGAAGCGGCCGCCGCCCGGCTGCCGCCCGCCGAACGGCCGGCCGCAGGCGTGCGGTGCCGACTGAGGTGCGCAGGCTCGCCGTCGTCCCGAAAGGCGCCGCTGCGCCCGCGCCGGCCTCGAAGGCCGAAGACCCGTCGACCCATCTCGGCCCGCGACGAGCTTCAGCGGCCTTTGACGTGTTGAAGCGCAGGGTCGCCGTCCGAGCAGGTCTCCTCGGCCGCTCGTCTGTCATCTCGGTACCGCCGGCACCCTCACGATCCTCCTCGCCACCGCCCGGGCGGGGAGGTCGGCCAGCGGTGAGGTACCCCGCGACGGCGGCGCTCAGACCGGCGACGACGGCGACTGCCCGCAGCGCCGCCACCGGCCGCCCCCTCAACAGCTCGCCGATGCAGCGCCAGACGCCGCGTGGCAGCGTCGAGTGGACGTAGCTGCGCTCGGCCGAGAGGCCGCTGGCGGTACCCGCGAGGGCGGCGACGAGGGCCTTGGACCGGCCCTCGCCGAAGCAGCGCCTCATGAAGTACCGCCAGGTGCCGCGGGCGGGGGGGACGCGGTGATCGACGCGGGCGCGGGGCTCGTAGACGACGATCGCGCCCTGACGCGCGGCTCCGGCGCGGATGCACAGCTCGGTCTCCTCGCAGCCGGCGGCGTTCGAGCCGTGACGGCCGAGGCCGTGGCTGAAGCCGCCGAGCTCGACCAGCAGGTCGCGGCGGAACGACATGTTGGCCCCGATCAGGTTGCGGACCGGGCTCGTGCGCGGCGGCATCCCGCTATGGCTGCAACCGATGACCCAGTCGAATTCGGCCGGGAACCAACCCGGCCGCGGTTGCACCCACGCCGGCGAGACCAGCCCGCCGACGGCGACCACGTTCTCGTCGCCGTAGGCGGTGCTCAGCCGCTCGAGCCAGTCGGGCGCTGCGACGGCGTCGTCGTCGAGGAAGGCGACGACGTCGCCACCGGCGAGCTCGACGCCGCTGTTCCGGGCTCCGGAAAGGCCGGGCGGCCCGGTGCTCTCGACGACGAGGCAGCCGGTGAGCCGGGCGCGTGCCCGGCAGGCGAGCTCGGGGTTGTGGTCGACGACGAGGAGGCATTCGTGCGCCGGCAGCGTCTGGCCGTGCACGGACTCCACCGCGGCGAGGATCTCGGACCAGCGATCCTCGGTATAGGCGCAGATGACGACCGACACCCGCAGGCCGGCACGCTCGAGAACACCGGTCATCGCAGCCCGGCGCCGACCCGCCCCTGCCCGGCGCCGACCCGCCCCTGCCCGGCGCCACCCCGCCCCTGCCCGGCGCCATGGCGCGCCCGGGGAAGCCTGACGAGGGTTTCCAGCACCCGCATCTGGAGAGCGAGGAATTGGCGCCAGTCCGAGCGGGGGTGGCAAGGGCGCTCCCTGCTCGGCAGCTCAGCGATGCGCAGGCCGGCGAGAGCGGCTCGCACGGCGACCTCGGCACCGATCTCCTCGCCCGTAGCCGTCAGCTCGAGGTGGTCGAGGAACCGCCTGCGGACAGCGAAGTAGCCGTAGGACAGATCGGTGATTCCGGCCTCGAACCAGTGGTTGGCGAGGGCCACGAGCGCTCTCGTCCCCGCCCGCCGCAGCCCGGTCAGCTCGATCGAGCCGCCGCCGGCGACGAGCCGTGAGCCGCGCACGAGGTCGAAGCCGCGCTCGAGGAAGTAGACGAGACCCGGGATCTCGGCGGGCGACATCCGCCCGTCGCCGTCCATCGCCACGATCAGGTCGCCAGTGGCCGCCTCGAGGGCGGCTCGCAGGGCATGGCCCCGACCCGGCTCGGCCTGGATGACGACTCGGACGTCGGGCCCCGGCGCGCCGTCGGGCAGGTCCGATGCCGACCCGGCGGCAATCACGACGACCACCTCGTCGACGCACGGAGGCAGGTCCGCGAGCAGGGCGCCGAGCGCGGAGACTGGCCCGGAAGGGGTGACGAGCAGGCTCACCGTCGCCCGCGGCGAGCCTGCGGGCACGGTGCCGTTGCTGCCCTCAGGCATCGCCGGCGCGCCCGGCCCGGGGGGCCAGCCCCGCGCAGCAGCGGCGGGACGACGTGGTCATGCCCCCAGTGTCCTGTCGCTTTGAGGCTGTCAGCACCGCCGCGTAGGGGAACGGACCTACGCCCGATGGTGGAGGCGGGAGCCGGGCTCGCAACTCGGGCCGATACGATCCGGCCTCCCGTCCTTCGACCCGCCCGTCCGCCGGCTTGTGCCGGCACGGCCGATCACAGAGGAGTTCCCCTGGCCGGGACACTCGTCGTCGCCAACTTCAACATCCACGCGGGCGTCGACGGCTGGGCCCGTCCCTACGACCTCACCGTGGCCTGCGCCTCGCTCGATGCCGACGTGCTCGTCCTGGAGGAGAACTTCGCGCCTGACGGCGAGCTGTCGGCGGCGGCCAGGGTGGCCGCATCGCTCGGCTACGAGCTCTGCGAGGTCGGGCTGGCGAGGGCTCGCCTGCTCGACGAGGACCCGGCATTGCGCCGCCCAGCGGGTCCGGCGAGCTGGGCGCCGCGCTTCGGTCGCCGGGAGGTGCCGCGTGCGCTGCTGCTCGAGCGGGCGGCTCGCCGCAGCGGCCGGCGGCGGCTGCAACCCGGACGGGGACGAGCGCGCCGGCCGGGAAGCTGGGGGCTCGCCCTCCTGCACCGCGTTCCGGTCCGCTCGGTGCGCGTGCTCGAGCTTCGGCCGCTCGTCCGGGACCCGGCGAGCCGCCGCGTGATCCTTGCCGACCTCGAGGCGGGTGTCGTCGTCGCCGGAACCCACCTCGCCCATCTCAGCCACGGCTCGGTGCTGCAGATGCGCCAGCTCTCCCGCCAGCTCGGCGCGATAGCGGGCCCGAAGGTGCTGCTCGGAGACATGAACTCGTGGACCCTGCCGCTGCTGGCGATGCTCCCCGGCTGGCGCAGGGCTGTCCGTGGCCCGACGTGGCCGGCGGCGATGCCGCACAGCCAGATCGACCACGTGCTCGTCTCCGGCGGCGTGCGGGTGATCTCGAGCGAGGTGACGCTGCCGCTCGGCTCGGACCACCGGGCCGTTCGGGCGACCCTCGGCTTCTGACGGCGGCAGCCGGCGGGTCTGCTCGTCAGGAGCGGGATCGCCGCTCGCGGTGCGCGACCGTCACGGGGCGGCGGCGATCACCTCGGCGACCACCGCTGTCAGCGCGCAGGCGGTCGGCACGTGGAGGAATTCGTTCGGGCCGTGGGCGTTGCTTCCCGGGCCGAGCACGCCGGTGACGACGAACTGCGCCTCCGGCAGGCGCTCGCGAAGGTTTGCGAGGAACGGGATGCTGCCGCCTTCGCCCATGACCCCGTAAGGCTGGCCGAAGTGCCGCAGCGAGGACGCCTCGAGCGTGGCCGCCAGCCACGGCTCGAGCGGGGGCGCCTCGTAGCCCCGTGCCGACTCTCCGACATGGCAGCTGACACGGGCGCCATCGGGCGGGTCGTGCTCGAGCTCGGCCGTTAGCGCGGCTGCTGCGGCCTGCGGGTCGACGTCGGGCGGCAGCCGTATCGAGAGCCGGGCCTCGGTGTAGGGGCGGAGGACGTTGCCGGCGTCCTGCAACGACGGGATCCCGGCGATGCCGGTCACCTCGAGCGCCGGTGCCCAGGTGCGCAGCTCGATCCGTTCGGCGGGCGTCGCACCGCCGAGGCGCAGGTTCTCGACGGTGGGGAAGGCACCCGCCGCCTCGTCGCCGAGCGCCTCGACGAGGCGAGCGATCTCGGCGTGCCGAGCCGCCGGGACTCGCGAGCGCAGCTCAGGGAGCGAGATCTCGCCGGTCTCGGCACGCTCGATCCGTTCGAGCAGGCGTCGCAGGATGCGGAACGACGACGGTACGGCGCCGCCGGCAGCGCCGCTGTGGACGCCCTCTCGCAGCACCTCGACCCGGAGGGTGGCGCCGAGCAGGCCGCGCAGCGAGGCGGTGAGCCACAATCGGTCGTAGCTGGCGGCGCCCGAGTCGAGGCAGATGACGAGCGAGGGCGTACCGATCCGCTCGGAGAGGGCCTCGAGGTAGGCGTCGAGGTCGCAGCTGCCGCTCTCCTCGCTGCCCTCGATGAGAACGACGCAGCGCCCGTGAGCGGTTCCGCCTGCGGCGAGCGCCTCGAGGGCGGTGAAGGCGGCGAAGGCGGCGTAGCCGTCGTCGGCCGTGCCGCGTCCGTAGAGGCGGTCGCCTCGGCGGACGGCGGCGAACGGCGACAGGCCCTCGGACCAGTCGCCGAGCGCCGGCTGCTTGTCGAAGTGGCCGTAGATCAGCGTCGAGGCGCCGGCACTCGGATCGGTGGCGGGAACCTCGCCGAACACGACCGGGGTCTTGCCCGCGAGCTCGATCACCTCGACGGCGGCGCCGGGCACCTGGCGGCCGCGGCACCAGGCGGCGATCAGCTCGGCGGCACGCCGCAGGTGGCCCTGCTCGGCCCAGGCGGCGTCGAACGCGGGCGAGAGGCAGCGGATGGCGGCGTACTCCGACAGCGCCGGCACGGCGTCGGCCTCGAAGGCGCGCCCGACGTGCTCGGCTGCCCCCGCTGCCCCCGCTGCCCCCGCGCGACCGGGATGGGCGTGCTCTTCAGGTCCGGCGGGAGGCGGGGTCACGCCGTTGTTGTAGTCGAGCGTCGCAGTGGAGCGACAGCGAGGTGGGCATCGGGGGCGGGTCCGACCGAAAACGCGGGCACGACACCACCGCAGCGGGGAGAATGGAGTCGTGCCTCCGCGCCGTCCGCTCGCCGCCATCGTCCTTGCCGCCGGCGAGGG
Organism: Acidimicrobiaceae bacterium; assembly: GCA_027306715.1. GTDB lineage: Bacteria > Actinomycetota > Acidimicrobiia > Acidimicrobiales > Bog-793 > DAHUZG01. The sequence goes on along the minus strand of DAHUZG010000373.1, from coordinate 5,095 downwards.
CACGCGCATGCGCTCCCCGCTCCCCAAGCCCCTGCACCGTCTCTGTGGCCGCCCGATGCTGCTGCACGCTCTCGACGCCCTCGCCGAGCTCGCCGTCGACCGGGTCGTCGTCGTCGTCGGGCACGGCTCGGCGGAGGTCACCAAGACGCTCCAGTCCGAGGCGCCGCCCGGGCTCGAGCTCGAGCTCGTCGAGCAGGCGCGCCCGCTCGGCACCGGCGACGCCGCGGCGGTCGCCTTGACCGCTTTCCCGCAGGTCTTCGCCGGTGACAGCGACGACGGCGACCTCGTCGTGCTGCCGGGGGACGCGCCGCTGCTGCGGCCGGCGACGCTGGCGGCGCTCGTCCGCACGCACCGCTCCTCCGAGGCGGCGGCGACGCTGCTCACCGCCCGCCTCGCCGACCCTGCCGGCTACGGTCGGGTGATCCGCGCCAAGGACGGGCGCGTCGCCTGCATCGTCGACGAGGCCGACGCCACAGCCGACGAGCGGGAGATCGACGAGGTGGCGACCTCGATCTACTGCTTCCGCCACAGCGTCCTGGCGCCCACGCTGCGCCGCCTCTCGCCGGCTCACGACCACGGTGAGTACTACCTGACCGACACCGTCGGCGTCCTCTACGCGGCCGGTTACCCGGTGCTCTCCTACGTCGCGCCCGACCCGATGGAGGCAGCCGGGGTGAACGACCGTGCTCAGCTGGCGGCCGCCGAGGCGGAGCTGCGCCAGCGGATCAACGAGCGCTGGATGCGCCGCGGCGTGACGATGACCGATCCCGATCAGACCTACCTCGACGCCACCGTCGTCCTCGGCGTCGATGTCACGCTGCTGCCGGGCGTCGTCCTCGAGGGGGCCACCCGCGTCGGGCCCGGCGCTGTCGTCGGACCGAGCTGCCACCTCGTCGATGCCGTCGTCGGCGCCGGGGCGCGGGTGGAGCACACCGTCGCCACGCAGTCGACGATCGGCGAGGGGGCGGTGGTCGGACCGTTCGCCGTTCTCGAGCCCGGGACGCGACTCGATCCCCATGCCCGCACCGGGCCTTTCTTCAGCGGGTTGGCGTGACAGCGCGGGAGCGATGACAGGGGGGTCCGACGCCCGCTCGCAGCCGGTCGTCGGGTCGGGGTCGAGAGCACCGTCGCCCGCGGTGAGCGGGAGCGGCGGGCCGGTCGAGGAGGCGTGATGGAACAGGTGGCGCGGCGGCGTCTCGAGTTGTTCACCGGTCGCTCGCACCCCGAGCTCGCCGAGGAGATCGCCGAGCGGCTCGGAGTGCAGCTCGGCGAGGCGAACCTGCACGAGTACGCCGACGGGGAGATGCACTGCCGGTTCGGGGACTCGATCCGCGGCGCCGACGTCTTCATCCTGCAGACGCACGGCGAGCCGGTCCACAAGTCGCTCATGGAGCAGCTGATCATGATCGACGCCGCCAAGCGCGCCTCGGCCAAGCAGATCACCGCCGTCTGCCCGTACTACGGGTACTCACGCCAGGACCGGAAGTCCTCCGGGCGCGAGCCGATCACCGCCAAGCTGGTCGCCGATCTGCTGAGCGCCGCCGGCGCCAACCGCGTCGTCAGCGTCGACCTGCACTCGGGCCAGATCCAGGGGTTCTTCAACTTCCCGGTCGACCACCTGACTGCAGCCCCGGTGCTCGTCGACTACCTGCGGCGGGAGGATCCCACCGAGATGTGCATCGTCTCCCCTGACGCCGGGCGGATCAAGGTCGCCGAGCGCTTCAGCCAGCTCCTCGGGATGGAGCTGGCGTTTGTCCGCAAGCTCCGTCCGAAAGGCTCGCCGAACCAGGTGCAGGCGCTCGAGGTGATCGGCACCCAGGCGGTCGAGGGGCGCCGGTGCGTCGTCATCGACGACATCATCGACACTGCCGGGACGGTCTGCGCCGCCGCCGAGCGGCTGATTGCCACCGGTGCCAGCGAGGTGTGGGCAGCCGCCACTCACGGCGTGCTGTCCGGCCCCGCGGTCGACAGGCTGAAGAACGCCCCGATCAGCCGGGTGATCCTCACCAACACCCTGCCGATCCCCCCCGAGAAGCGGATCGACAACCTCGAGGTTCTCTCGGTGGCGCCGGTCATCGCCGACGCCATCGACGCCGTCTTCGAGGACAGCTCGGTGTCGAAGATCTTCGGGGGCGAGAACCTCTCCTCCTAGTCACTCGATCAGTAGCAGCAGCAGGAGGAGGGGCCGGGGGAGGCTGCAAACTCGCTCCTTCGGTGAAGATGGGGAATTTCTCGCCTGGAGCTGTGGATCTTGCTCCGGGGATCTCTCAGCGGGCCCGCTTCGGCTCAGGCGGGGCGCCGAGCCGTCGAGGGGTGAGCACCGCACGCTCCAGGCCTTGGGGCCCTGCGGCTGGCCCGCGCCCCCGCCGGCGGTGAGGAGGGATCGACCACTGGTGCCTAGACTGCGGCTCATGCCGGAGATCGCCCTTCTCGCCGAGCCGCGTGAGCAGCACGGGACACCTGACAGCAGGCGCCTGCGCGCCACCGGGCGGGTGCCCGCCGTGGTCTACGGACACGGCGCCGACCCCCTGCCGGTGAGCGTCGACGCCCGCCAGCTGCGCCACGCCCTCGGGGGCGCCGCCGGCTCGAACGCCCTGCTCGACCTCCACGTCGGTTCCGAGCGGCACCTCGTCATCGCCCGCGAACTGCAGCACCACCCGGTCCGTCACACCGTGTCGCACGTCGACTTCCAGGTCGTCCGCCGTGACGAGGTGGTCAGCGCCGAGGTGCCGCTGCACCTCGTCGGCGAGGCGACCGAGCTCGTCCGAGCCGGCGGGACGGTGGAGCACGTGCTGCTGAGCATCGCCGTTCACGCCCGCCCGGCCGACATCCCCTCGTCGCTCGAGATTGACATCAGCGCGCTCGGGATCGGCCAGGCGCTGCACGTCGGCGACCTCCCGGCGCTGTCGGGCGTGAGCTTCGACGCCGATCCGGAGACGGTCGTCGTCGTCGCCGCGATGCCGCGCAGCGCCGCCGACGCCGGCGAGTCGGCCGGCGAGTCGGCGTCGGCGGACGGGGCCTGATCGCGCTGGAGCGAGCGCCGGCAGGCGCCGCGGCGAGCTGGTGCCGCAGCGTGCTCGGGCGCCAGCACGGCGAGCGCACCGGAGCTGCAGCCGACCTCCTCGCCGTCGGGCTCGGCAACCCCGGAGCAGAGCACGAGTCGACGCGCCACAACGTCGGCGCCCGGGCGGTCGAGGTGCTCGCCCGCCGGCGTGGCGGCTCGCTGAGGGCCGAGCGCGGGACCTCGGCCCGGGTGGCTGTTGCGCGCCTCGGCGAGCTGTCACTCGTGCTCGCCGTGCCGCAGACGTACATGAACGAGTCGGGCGTCGCCGTTCGCGCCCTCGTCCGCCGCTTCTCGGTGAGCGAGCCCGCCCGGCTCGTCGTCGTCCACGACGAGCTCGACCTGCCGCCGGGAACGGTACGCGTCAAGCTCGGCGGTGGCACCGCCGGGCACAACGGGCTCCGCTCGATCGAGGCCCATCTGCACCATCTCGACTTCGCCCGGGTGCGGATCGGGATCGGCAAGCCCCCGGGCCGGATGGCCGGCGCTGATTACGTGCTGCGGCGCCCGCCGCGCTCCGAGGCCGAGGTGCTCGAGCTCGCCGTCGAGCGAGCCGCCGACGCCGTCGAGACGATCCTGTCGCGCGGCATCGAGGCGGCGATGAACGAGGTCAACGGGACGTGAGCGGGCCCCTCGAAGCGTTGCCGGCGCTGCTGCGCGACGAGCCGACGATGGCTGCCCTGCTCGGAGCGACCGGGGCTGTGGTCGCCGTCCCCGACGCCGGCCGCGCCTTCCTCGTGGCCGGGATGGCGGCCCTCGGCGCGGCGCCGGTGCTGGTCGTGGCCACCCCGACGGCGGCGGAGGCAGAGCGGCTCGTACACGACCTCACCGCGTTTGCGGGCAGCGCCAGGGTGGCGCTGTTCCCGGCCTGGGAGACGCTCCCGTTCGAGCGCGTCTCGCCGGCGACCGAGACGATGGGCCAGCGCCTCTCGGTGCTGTGGCGGATCCGCCTCGCCCACCGGGCCGGTGGTGAGGGCGCCGCGACGCGGCTCGTCGTCGTCGCTCCGGTCAAGGCGCTGCTGCAGCGTCTCTCACCGGGCGCCCCCGCCACCGAGCCGGTCGTCGTGCGGGCCGGCGACCGCCTCGACGAGAGCGCCCTCGTCGGCCGCCTCGTCGAGGCCGGCTACCGCCGTGAGTACCAGGTCGAGTCCCGCGGCGAGCTCGCCGTGCGCGGGGGGATCGTCGACGTCTTCCCCTCGACCTACGAGTGCGGCGTGCGCATCGACCTCTTCGGCGACGAGGTCGACCGGCTCACCGAGTTCGATGTCGCCGACCAGCGCTCGGTGCGCGACCTCGAGGAGGCCTCGATCCTGCCCTGCCGCGAGCTCGTGCCGGACGCAGCGATGCGCGAGCGGGCGCGCCTGCTGGCGGCAAGCGCGACCTTTGCCGCCGAGCAGCTCGCCCGCATCGCCGACGGCGAGGTGTTCGACGGGATCGAGTCGTTCCTGCCCTGGCTCGACGAGCGCGACGACGGCTCGGTGATCACCGACCTGCTCACCTCGTCTGACCGGGTGCTGCTCGCCGAGCCGCGGCGGATGCGGGACCGGGCGCTCGAGCTCGCCGACGAGGAGGCGGCGCTCGCCGACTCGCTCTCGAAGACCTGGGGCCTCGACGGCTCTGAGTCCGTGCCGCGGCTGCACCTGCCGTTCGACCGGCTGCTCATCTCGTCGCCGGCGAAGGTGGTGACGCTCCTCGCCGCGCCCGAGGATCCCAACACCCTGGCGGTGCGCGCCGGCAGCTGGCCCGCCCCGCTCGGCGACCCCGCCGTGCTGGCGCGGCGAGCCGGCGAGCTCGTGCGCGCCGGCTGCCGCGTCGTCGTCAGCATGGACGGCGAGCCGAGCGCCCGTCGCCTGGCGACCGTGCTCGAGGAGGAAGGCCTGACGGCGCGCCTCGTCGGCTCTGCCGGCGCCGGCCCTGCCTCTGCCGGTGTCGAGGTCGTCGTCGAGCCGCTCGACCGCGGCTTTGTCATGGACCAGGCCGGGGTGGCGGTGCTCGCCGAGCCCGACGTCACCGGCCGCCGCCGCCCGCACCGCC
>DAHUZG010000369.1 GCA_027306715.1 Acidimicrobiaceae bacterium | reverse complement strand
GGCGGTGGAGGAGGCGGCGGGTACAACGGCGGCGGCGGCGGCGGTGGTGGTGACGAAGGCGGCGGCGGGGGGGGCGGCGGCGCGAGCTTCGTCGGTCCTGGCGCCACCGTTGTCGTCGCTCCGGCGGCGACGAGCGCAGCTGCGGAGGTCTCCCTCACCTATGCGGCGCCGACCGCGGACCTGGGCCCGTCGGCGCTCACCTTCTCCTCCCAGCCGCAGGGCGTCGCCAGCACCCAGCAGGACCTGACGCTCACCAACAACGGCTCGGCGTCGCTCGTCGTCTCCGGCGTGCTGGTCTCCGGCGCCGACTCCGGCGACTTCCTGATCGACAACGAGTGCCAGCAGGCCGTAGCAGCCGGCGCCAGCTGTCAGGTCGGGGTGCGCTTCTCGCCCCAGGCTGCGGGATCGCGCTCGGGGTCTCTGACGCTGCTGACCAACGCCCCCAGCGCGCCGGCAGCGGTAGCGCTGTCAGGGACCGGTGGCCAGCTTCCCGAAGGCCCGCCCGGGCCCCCCGGCCAGAACGGCCAGAACAGCCAGACGGGCGCGACCGGGCCCGCCGGATCCCCGGGCCCCCCTGGTCTCACCGGTGCCCAAGGGCCGCCCGGTCGTATCCAGCTGATCACCTGCAAGCTGCAGACCGAGATCATCAAGAACCACGGGCGACGGCTCGGGGTGCAACGGCAGAAATGTGTCAGCCGACTGATCTCCGGTACCGTCAAGTTCACGTCGTCGTCGGTCCGCGCCGCGATCTCCCGCGGTCGCCAGGTCTTCGCCGTCGGCTCCAGCCTGGCCACCGGCAAGGGCCGGCTGAGGCTGGTGCTCGCCGATCGCCGCCAGCTGCGGCCGGGACGCTACGCCCTCACGCTTAGTCGCCGGCTCGGCCACCGCCTTCTCACCCGGCGGCTGGAGATCCTGGTTCGTTAGGCCCCTCGCCGACCTGTCCGAGTCCGGACGGCGCCACCGCTCGCTCGCTGCCGAGCGGGTCCGAGACGGTCGGCTACCCCTTCACGATGCTGGACGTGGCGGCCGTGTGGCCGGCGCCTTGCCGGCGGTCAGCCGTGCCAGGCGTGGCCGGTGAGCCAGAAGACGAACCAGATCAAGCGGTAGACGAGGTAGATCACCGTCCCGGCGACGAGGATCTTGAAGTGCCAGGGCGCCTTGAGCTCCTCCTCGTCCTGCCTAGCGTGGTCCTGCCCAGCGTGGTCCTGCCCAGCGTGGTCCTGCCCAGCGCGGTCCTGCCCAGCGCGGTCCTGCCCGGCCGCGCCCTTGCCGGGCGCCGCAGCCGCAGCAGCCGCAGCAGCCGCCCCTGATCCGCTGGCGAGCATCTCGTCTCCGGCGGGTGGGCGCTCCTCGATCCGCTTTCGGCAGCCCGGGCAGCGCAGGCGGCCGCTGCGCATCACGAGCGCCTCGGCCGGCGCCACCTCCCGCTCGCAGTGCGGGCACCAGCCTCCCGAAGTGACCTCGCGCATCTCCGGCGTCGCGGGCAAGCTGGCGCGGCGCGGCGTGGTGCTCACGAGCCGCGCACCCGCACCCGCAGCTTGAGCGGCGTCGGCCCGATGAAGAACTGCTCGCGAAGCGACCTCTCGAGGTAGCGGAGGTAGGAAGGATGAAGACGGTGGGTCGCGAACAGCGTCACCGTCGGCGGGTCGACCGCTCCCTGCACGGCGTAGAGGACCCGCCCTCCAGGAGCAGCATGCACAGCCTGAGCCAGCTTCAAGGCCTCGTTCAGCTTGGCTGTCGGCACCCTGCGATGGTAGGCCTCGATCGCCTGGCGCAAGGCGGGATAGAGCCGGTGAGCCCCGAGCCCGGTCTTGGCCGAGACGCGGATCACCGGGGCGTAGGTGATGAAGCCGAGCCGGTCCTCGATCTCGTCGGCGAGCTCGAGGCGCCGCTCGGTGTCGACGAGGTCCCACTTGTTACAGACGATGATGATCGGACTGCCCGCGGCGTCGATCCGCTCGGCGAGGCGCTGCTCCTGGTGGCTCACGCCGTCGACGGCGTCGAGCACGAGCAGGCTGACGTCGGCGCGGTCGATGGCGGCGAGCGAGCGGACGAGCGAGTAGTACTCGCGACCCTCGGCGGTGCGCGCCCGCCGCCGCAGCCCGGCCGTGTCGATGAAGCGCAGACGGCCTTCAGGGGTGTCGACGACGGTGTCGATGGCGTCGCGGGTGGTGCCGGCGATGTCGTGGACGATGGTGCGGTCCTCGCCGACGAGGCGGTTGAACAGCGTCGACTTGCCGACGTTCGGCCTGCCGACGATCGCCACGGCGGCGAGCTCGCGGCCCTCCGCCGGCACCAGCCGCTCCTCGTCGGACCCTTCGGACCCTCCCGCCCCGGCCGGGACGGGGGCCGCTTGATCGGCGCCGGTGGCGGCGGGATCGGCACCGGTGCCCGGCTGATCGGCGCCCGGGCCGAGGTGCTCGACGACGAGGTCGAGGAGGTCCCCGATCCCCCTGCCGTGAAGCGCCGACACCGGCACCGGGTCGCCGAGCCCGAGGCGGGCCAGCTCCCAGGCCTCGGCCTCGAGGCGGGCGGAGTCCGCCTTGTTGGCGACGACGATCACCTGGCCGCGACGCCGCCGCAGGCGCCTGGCGACGGCTTCGTCCTCGGCGGTCGGCCCTGTCGCCACGTCGAGCACGACGAGGATGACCTCGGCGGCCTCGGCGGCGCGCAGCGCCTGCTCCCCGACCTTCTCGTCGAGCTCGCCCCCGCCCTCGACGATCCCGCCGGTGTCGACGAGGCGGAACCGGCGCCCGCGCCAGTCGGCCTCGAGCTCGAGGCGGTCGCGGGTCACGCCGGGGTGCTCCTCGACGATCGCCACCCGGCGCCCGACGATGCGGTTGACAAGGGTCGACTTGCCGACGTTCGGGCGGCCGACGACGGCGACGACGGGCGGCGTCGGAGTCACCCGGTCGTGCCGGCACCGTGCGGCGCGAGGGCGCGGCGCAAGGAGGCGCCGTCTGTCGGGACCACCTCGACCGGGAGCGGCAGATCGGCGAGCGTGAGGCCGTCGAGGAAACGGCCCTCGGAGAGGCAGACGTCGGGGAGGAGATAGCGACGTGAGGGCGCCGTGGCCCGCCCGGACAGGACGCGGGCGACGTCGCTCCCGCCGAGCAGCCCGCTGACGGCGATGTTGCCGCCGAAGAGCTCGTTGTCCACCGCCAGCACCTCGACCTCGCCGTAGCTGGCGGCGGCGAGCAGCGGCGCGAGGACCGCGGCCCCGTAACGGCCGGTGAGCACGGTGACCGGTCCGCCGGGCCGGGGGCTGCCCGAGCCGGCCGGCGACAGCGGCAGCGAGGCGCCGCGATGGGGGCCCGGCTCGGCGCGGGGCGCCCGGTAGCCCGCCGCCGGGGCGCCGTCGACGGAGGCGAAGAAGCCGCCACGGCCGTGCCCCCCCGGCGCAGGGCGCAGATCGGCGGGGCGCAGCTCGACCGGGTGCAGATCGACGGGGCGCAGCTCGACCGGGTGCAGCTCGACCGGGTGCAGCTCGGAGGGGCGGGGGTGGGGCTGGGCCCCGGCAGGCGCCCCGGCAGGCGCCGCCGCCAGCTCGGCGCGGGCGCCGGCGGCGAACGCGGCGGCGAACTCCGCGGCCATGCCGACGCCGTTCTCGAGCTGGGGGAGGCCGTCGTAGCCCGCGAGGGGCGGGAACGGCCGGCCGGCGAGGAGGTGGTACTCGTCGGCGGCGTGGACGAGCCTCCGGCCGGTCACCGCGAGGAACCTCTCCTGCCACTCCTGCACCGCCTCGAGGACAGCGACAGCCTCCTCCCGGGTGTGCGGGCGCATCTCGGGCTCGTTCGAGTAGCGGCTCACCCCGAGCGGGACGGCCGCCGCCGAGGCGAGGCGCGGATAGCTCTCGAGGATCCCTGCCAGGGACTCGTGCAGCACCGGCCCGTCGTTGACGCCGGGGCAGATCACGAGCTGGCCGTGGACCTCGATGCCGGCGTCGAGGAGGTGGGCGAGCCAGCGCAGGCTCGTGGCCCCTCTCCTGTTGCGCAAGAGGCGCGCCCGCACCTCGGGGTCGGTGGCATGGATCGAGACGTAAAGCGGCGACAGCCTCTCGCTCACCACCCGCTCGAGGTCGAGCTCGGTGAAACGGGTGAGGGTCGTGAAGTTGCCGTAGAGGAACGACAGCCGGTAGTCGTCGTCCTTCACGTAGAGGCTGCGCCGCATCCCTCTCGGGAGCTGGTAGATGAAGCAGAAGCTGCAGTGGTTGTCACAGGTGCGGACACGGTCGAAGACCGCCGAGGAGACCTCGATCCCGAGCGGGCCGCCGGCGGCTTTGGAGATCTCGACGACCCTCTCGAGGCCGCCGCTCGAGAGCTCGAGCTCGACCTCGGCCTCGTCGACGAGCAGGCGGTACTCGATGACGTCGGCAGGGACCACCCCGTTGACCCGGCGCAGCTCGTCGCCGACGGCGATCCCCGCCTGGTCCGCCGGCGATCCCTGCGCGACGGCAACGACCTGCGGAAACGCCATCCCCCCATCGTAACCTCGGTAGTCTTCGAGCCGTGATCGAGCCGTGACCAGCACCGCCGTAGGCGTCGATCGGGTCCTTCTCGCCGAGCCACGCGGATTCTGCGCCGGGGTCGAGATGGCGATCAAGGCTCTCGCCTGGATGGTCCGGATCTTCGAGCCG
>DAHUZG010000367.1 GCA_027306715.1 Acidimicrobiaceae bacterium | reverse complement strand
GCTGAGGGGAGGTGCGGCCGTCGCCCGGGAGGGCGAAGGAGCAGGGAGAAGGTGGGAGATGGCCCCCTGCCGGTAACCTTGGCGGGTGCCCGGCTACCTCGACCTCGTCGCCGAGCGTGTCGTCGTCTTCGACGGCGCCACGGGGACCAACCTGCAGCTGCTCGGCCTCGGTCCGGACGACTTCGGCGGCAGCAGCCTCGAAGGCTGCTCGGAGGTGCTCGTCTCCACCCGGCCGGCGCTCGTGCAGGAGCTGCACCGCAGGTTTCTCGAGGTGGGCGTCGACGTTGTCGAGACGAACTCCTTCGGCTCGCTGCCGACGGTGCTCGCCGAGTACGGCATCGCCGGACGTGCCGGCGACCTGGCGCGCACCAGCGCCGAGCTGGCGCGCGAGGTGGCGAGTGGCTACTCGACCCCCGACCGCCCGCGCTTCGTCGCCGGGAGCATGGGCCCGGGAACGAAGTCTCCGACTCTCGGCCAGATCCGCTTCGGCGAGCTGCGCGACGCGTACGAGGTTCTCGCCCGAGGACTGGTCGATGGCGGGGTCGACCTGCTGGTCATCGAGACGGCCTACGACGTGCTCGCCGCCAAGGCGGCGGTCATCGGTGCCCGGCGGGCGATGCGCGGCGCCGGCCGCGATGTCCCGCTGCAGGTGCAGGTGACGATGGAGCTGACCGGCAGGATGCTCCTCGGCACCGAGATCGGCGCCGCGCTCTGCTCGCTCGAAGCTCTCAAGCCTGACGTGCTCGGCCTCAACTGCGCTACCGGGCCCTCGGAGATGTACGAGCACGTGCGCTACCTCTCTGCGACGAGCGCGCTGCCGATCTCGACCGTGCCGAACGCCGGGCTGCCCTCGGTCGTCGACGGGCGGATGCACTACGACCTCTCTCCCGAAGACCTCGCCGAGCACCTGCACCGATTCGTCAGCGAGCACGGCGTCGCCGTCGTCGGGGGCTGCTGCGGGACGACCCCGGATCACCTGCGCGCCGTCGTCGAGCGCTGCGCCGGGCTGGCGGCCCCGCGCCGCCAGCTGGACCGCGAGCCCGGCGCCTCCTCGCTCTACAGCTTCGTCCCCTTCGCTCAGGAGCGATCGGTGCTCGTCATCGGCGAGCGCACCAACGCCAACGGCTCGAAGCGATTCCGCGAGGCGATGCTCGCCGGCGATTTCGACACGACGACAGCGATGGCACGCGAGCAGGTACAAGAAGGCGCGCACCTGATCGACGTCTGCGTCGACTACACCGGAGCCGACGGCGTGGCAGACATGGCGGAGGTGGTGAGCCGGATCGCCTCGCAGTGCGCGGCACCGGTCGTCATCGACTCGACCGAGCCGCCGGTCGTGCTCGCCGCGCTCGAGAGGCTCGGCGGTCGCAGCGTGCTCAACTCGGTCAACCTCGAGGACGGCGACGGCCCGGGCACCCGCCTCGACGCTTTCCTCGGCCTCGCTGCCGAGCACGGGGCCGCGGTCGTCTGCACCTGCATCGACGAGGAGGGCCAGGCGCGTACCGCTGGGTGGAAGCTTCGTGCGGCCCGGGCGATACACGACCTCGCGGTCGGGCGCTACGGGCTCTCGCCCGAGGACCTCTTCTTCGACCCGCTCGCGCTGCCGCTGTCGACAGGGCTCGAGGAGAGCCGCCGCGACGGCGTCGAGACGCTCGAGGCGATCCGCCGGATCAAGGCTGAGCTGCCCGGCGCGCGCACCGTGATCGGGCTCTCGAACGTCAGCTTCGGGCTCTCGCCGGGAGCCCGCCAAGCGCTCAACTCGGTGTTCCTGCACGAGTGCGTCGAGGCCGGGCTCGACGCAGCGATCGTGCAGGCATCACGCATCCTGCCGCTGCACAAGCTCGACGAGCGCGTCCGGGAGGTCTGTCTCGATCTCGTCCACGACCGCCGGCACGAGGGCTACGACCCGCTTGCCGAGCTGATCTCGCTGTTCCAAGGTGTCAGCGCGACGACCACGGTGACCGAGGACCGCAGCGATTGGCCGGTCGACCGCCGACTCTCCCAGCGCATCGTCGACGGCGACCGCAACGGCCTTTCCGACGACCTCGCCGAGGCGCTCGCCGGCGGTTTCGCGGCCCTCGACGTCGTGAACGAGATGCTGCTCCGTGGGATGCGTACCGTCGGCGAGCTGTTCGCCAGCGGAGAGATGCAGCTTCCCTTCGTGCTGCAGTCGGCAGAGACGATGAAGGCCGCCGTCGCCTGGCTCGAGCCGTACATGGAGCGCTCGCAGGCCGGTGGCCGGGGCAGGATCGTCCTCGCCACCGTCAAAGGTGACGTGCACGACATCGGCAAGAACCTGGTCGACATCATCCTCACCAACAATGGCTACGAGGTGCACAACCTCGGCATCAAGGTGCCGATCCACGACATGCTCGCCAAGGTCGGCGAGGTCGGCGCCGACGCCCTCGGAATGAGCGGGCTGCTCGTCAAGTCGACTCTGGTGATGCGCGAGAACCTCGAGGAGATGAACCGCGTCGGCGCCTCGTCGTTGCCGGTGCTGCTCGGCGGCGCGGCGCTGACGCGAAGCTACGTCGAGCGCGACCTGCGCGATGTCTACGAGGGGCGCGTCTTCTACGGCCGTGACGCCTTCGAGGGACTGCGCGTCCTCGACAAGCTGATGGAGCTGAAGGCGAGCGGGATCGACGACCCGTCGTTCGGCGTCGAGCCGAGCGGACGGGTGCTGCCGCCGCGGCGCTCGCAGCGCCGCGGCGCCCTCGAGGGGGCCGAGGTTCCGGCGCGCTCGCCAGAGGTCGAGCGGGACAACCCGGTCTTCGTCCCACCCTTCCTCGGCTCGCGCGTCGCCAAGGGAATCCCCCTCGACGACGTGCGCGCCTATCTCAACGAGACGGCGCTGTTCCGCCACCAGTGGGGCTACCGGCCCGAGGATGGCGAGAACGACGGCGAGTTCAAGGAGCGGGTACGCGCCGAGCTGCGCTCACGCCTCGATGAGGCAAAGGCCGATGACGTGCTCGTCCCGCAGGTCGTCTGGGGCTACTACCCCGTCCACTCCGAGGGCGACGACCTCATCGTGCACGACCCGGACGGGGCGGCCGAGCTCACCCGCTTCAGCTTCCCGCGCCAGCGCCAGGCGCCCTACCTCTGCATCGCCGACTTCTTCCGCCCGGACGACTCCGGCGAGCTCGACTACCTCGGTGTCGTGGTGGCGACGATGGGAGCGCGCGCCAGCGAGCACGCACGCCGGCTGTTCGAGGCCGATCGCTACCTCGACTACGTCGCCCTGCACGGGCTGTCGGTGGAGATGACCGAGGCGCTGATGGAGCTCTGGCACCGGCGGATGCGCGAGGAATGGGGCTTTGCCGGCGAGGACGGCCCGACGCTGACGGGGTTGTTCCGCCAGCAGTACCGGGGCGGGCGCTACTCCTTCGGCTACCCCGCCTGCCCGGACCTCGAGGACAACGCCAAGGTCGTCGAGCTGACCGGGTCCCACCGTATCGGGGTCGAGGTGAGCGAGGGCTCCCAGCTCGAGCCCGAGCAGACCACGCTGGCGATCGTCTGCCATCACCCGCGGGCGAAGTACTTCATCGTCTAGCCGCGGCATCGCCTGCAGCGGCATCGCCGCGCGGCGTACTCGAACCTGCACGGTTGACGCAGCGGATGGCAGCCGGGCGAGCGGTGGCGCCGCGTTAGCCTCGGCGCCATGATCGAGGTTTCTGACGCCACGTTCGAGGCCGAGGTGCTCGAACGCTCCGCCAAGGTCCCCGTCGTCGTCGACCTCTGGGCGCCGTGGTGCGGGCCGTGCCGGACGCTCGGCCCGATGATCGAGAAGATTGTCGACGAGACCGCCGGCGCTGTAGAGCTCGTGAAGGTCAACGTCGACGAGAATCCGCAGGTCGCATCCGCTTTCCAGGTGCAGTCGATCCCCGCCGTCTATGCGCTTCGCGACCGCCGCGTCGTCGACCGCTTCGTCGGTGCGTTGCCCGAGTCGCAGGTGCGCGACTTCGTGCAGCGCCTCGCTCCGGCTCCGACCGAGGCCGACGAGCTGGCCGAGGCCGGAGACGAGGTGTCGCTGCGGGCCGCGCTCGAGCTCGAGCCCGATCACAGCGGTGCCATCGTCAAGCTCGCCGAGCTCCTCGTGAGCGACGACCCGCCACGACCCGAGCGCGTCGAGGAGGCGCTGGCGCTGCTGCAGCGGGTGCCCGAGACGCCCGAGATCCGGCGGGTGGCAGCCGTCGCCCGCCTGGCTGTCGCCGGTCACGGTGGCCCGGCCGCCGCCGAGAGTGGTGACGACCCGGCCGTCGCAGCACGGCTCGGCGACCTGCTCGCCAGGGTCAAGAGCGACGAGGCCGCCCGACAGGAGTACCTCGACCTGCTCGAGACGATGGACCCTGACGACCCCGCCCGTGCAAGCTACCGTCGGGCGCTGTCCTCGGCGCTGTTCTGAGCACTCCTGCAGCCGGCCCCGCCGCCGCCTTGCCGCCTTCCACTCGAGCTCAGACCCGGGCGATCGAGCTGCGCCTCGGCCGGCGCCGCTACGACTGCACGAGCCGTGCCCTCGTGATGGGGATACTCAACCGGACGCCGGACTCGTTCTACGACCGCGGTGCCTATTTCGCCGGTGACGGCTTCTTGCGCCGCGCCGAGGAGCTCGTGAGCGCCGGTGCCGACCTGCTCGACGTCGGCGGGGTGAAGGCGGGACCCGGCCCAGAGGTCGGCGAGGCCGAGGAGCTCGAGCGCGTCGTCCCGGCCGTCGCCGCCCTCGTCGAGCGCTTCGGCCTACCGGTGTCGGTGGACACCTGGCGTGCCGGGGTGGCCGAGGCGTGTTTCGCGGTGGGAGCCGTTCTCGGCAACGACATCAGCGGCTTCGCCGACCCGCGCTACCTCTCGGTGGCCGCCGCCGCGGGCGCATCGGTGGTCGCCACCCACATCCGCCTGGCGCCCCGGGTGCCTGATCCCGATCCGGTGTACGAGGGAGGTGACGTCGTCTCCGCGGTGTCGAGCTTCCTCGCTGACCGCGTCGAGCGCGCCGTCGCCGGCGGGGTGGAGCGGGCAGGCGTCGTCGTCGACGCCGGCCTCGATCTCGGCAAGACGGCGCACCAGTCCCTCGAGCTGCTGCGCGCCTCTGACCGCCTCGCCGCCCTCGGCCAGCCGCTCTTGCTGTCGGCCTCGAACAAGACGTTTCTCGGCACGCTGCTCGACCTCGATCTCTCCGAGCGACGGGAGGCGTCGCTGGCCGCGGCCGCGATCGGCGTCCTCGGCGGCTGTCGGATCGTGCGCGTCCATGACGTCGCCGGCACCCGCCGCGTCGTCGACACCCTCGCCGCAGTGATCGAACCTTCAGCGGCGTGAGGAGGCGGCGGCACGCCCGACGCGCCGGCGACCGGAGTCGCCGCTCCGTTGCCACGGCCAGCGGCCCACCCCGCGCCATGATGCGTCGATGAGCTCGCCCGCACCCGTCTACCTCGTGAGCGGCGACGACGCCGGGCTCGTCAGCCAAGCGCTGAGCGCGCTCCTCGCCGAGGTGGCCGACGATGCCGTCGTCGAGGAGCACGGAGTCAGCTCCCGAGACGAGCCGCTCGCCATCGGGGCGGTGCTCGACGCCTGCACGACCCCTCCGATGTTCTCCGGGCGGCGCGTCGTCGTCGTCCGCGACGCCGCCCTGCTCGACGCTGCACAGGCCAAGGCACTGGCCGCCTACCTCGCCGAGCCGCTCGAGACGACGGTTCTCGTGCTCGCCGCCGTGCTCACCTCACCGAGCGGCTCGCGCCGCTCGGTGGCCGCGGCGCTGCTCACAGCGGTCAAGAAGGTCGGGCGGCTCCTCGACGTCTCGCCAGGCAGCGGTCGGGCGCGCTCGCAGTGGATCTCCGATCGGATCGCCTCCTCGGGGCTTCACCTCGACCCGGCGGCCGCGTCACGGCTCGCCGAGCACCTCGGCGAGGACCTCGGCCGCCTCGACGGCACCCTCGCCAACCTCGTCGCTGCTTACGGCGAGCGCGCCCGCGTCCGCCTCGACGACCTCGAGCCGTTCCTCGGGACCAAGGGGGCAGCCGCGCCGTGGGATCTCACCGATGCCATCGACAGCGGCGACAGCACTGCGGCGATCGGCGTGCTGCACCGCCTGCTCGCCGCCGGCGAGCGCCAACCGATCCAGGTCCTGGCGGGACTGCACCGTCACTACGCGGCGATGTTGCGCCTCGACGGCGTGGAGGACCTCGACGAGGCGGCTGCCGCCTCCCTGACCGGGCTACGCCCCTTCCCCGCCAAGAAGGCTCTCGCCCAGAGTCGCCGTCTCGGCTACGGCGGGCTCGTCGATGCCGTCAGCCTCGTCGCCCGTGCCGACCTCGACCTGCGCGGCGTCTCCGGATTGCCCGGCGAGGTTGTGCTCGAGATCCTCGTCGCTCGCCTCACCCGCCAGAATCGCCGCCGGGCCGGCATCGCCGCCACAACCGCTGCCGGGCCGGTCGCCGGCGCCCGCCGGCGACCGGCCCGAGCGGCGAGGTGAGCACCGGGGACGCACGCAGCAGCGGGCGCGGGCGTCCCGGTGGCGACGGCCTTGCCGGCGAGCTCAGACACCTCGCCGTCGACCTCGCCGAGGAAGCCGGCCAGCTGGCGCTCGCCGCCCGCCGGAGCGGCGGCGCCGGACGTCGCTCGGGGCTTCGCACCAAGTCGTCGGGCACCGATCTCGCCACCGACGCCGACCGGGCTGCCGAGCAGCTGATCCGCTCCCGCCTGGCGGCGACGCGGCCTGACGACGGCGTGCTCGGCGAGGAGGGCGGCGAGTCCCCTGGCAGCTCCTCGCTCGTCTGGCTCATCGACCCGATCGACGGCACGACCAACTTCGTCTACGACTTTCCGGCTTGGGCCGTGTCGGTCGCCGTCGCCGAGCGAGCCGGGCCCGACGGACCGCCCAGGCCGGCACCGCTGGCGGCGCTGCTGGGCGGCGCCGGACGCCTTCTCGCCGGCGCGGTTCACGCCCCGGTCGCCGGCGAGACCTTCGCCGCCAGCCTCGGTGGTGGGGCCACCCACGACGGCCGCCGCCTGCGGGTCGACCCGGGGCCGCTCGAGCTCGGGCAGGCCCTCGTCGCCACCGGGTTCGGCTATGCCAGCAGCGCCCGACGTGCTCAGGCCGGGCTCCTCGCGCACGTGCTGCCGGCGGTGCGTGACATCCGACGTGCCGGTGCTGCCTCGCTCGATCTCTGCTCGGTAGCTGCCGGCCGTGTCGACGGCTACTACGAGGCGGGCCTCAACCCGTGGGACCTGGCGGCGGGTCTGCTCATCGCTGTCGAGGCCGGTGCGGCCTCCCGGGCGATAGAGGGCCTGCCTCCCGGCGGCCCGACCCTTGTCGTCAGCCGACCGGGGCTCGCCGAGCCGCTCGCCGGCCTGCTCGCCGCCGCCGCTGCTGCCGCCGACGCCCACGCCGCCGCCGGGCACAATGGCAGGTGAGATTCGAGGCCGGGGGTCCGGGTCGCGGCGGGACCGAGGCAGCAGGCGCCGAGGCGGCCCTGAACGGGAGGACGAGGCAGTGCACGAGCACCCGGGCGGCGCCGTCGGCTATTTCGACGTCCTCGTCGAGATCCCGACAGGCCAGAGGAACAAGTACGAGCTCGACCATGCAAGCGGCAGGATGCGGCTCGACCGGACGCTGTTCACCTCGACGGTCTACCCGGCCGACTACGGCTTCATCGAAGGCACCCTCGGGCGCGACGGCGACCCGCTCGACGCGCTCGTGCTGCTCGACGAGCCGACCTTTCCCGGCTGCCTCGTCTGCTGCCGCCCGATCGCGCTCTTCGAGATGACCGACGAGGAGGGCCCTGACGCCAAGGTGATCTGCGTGCCCGAGGGAGACCCTCGCTACGACCACCTGCAGGACCTCGCCGATCTGCCTCCCTACCGGCGCGGCGAGATCCAGCACTTCTTCCAGGAGTACAAGGCGCTCGAGCCCGGAAAGCACGTCGGCGAGGTCTCCTGGCACGAGCGCGACGCCGCATGGCAGGAGATCGAGGCCGCACGCAGGCGCGGCGGCTGAGCCGGGGGCTTCGGGGCGCTGCCGCCGGAGCGCCGCTCGGCCCCCGCGCTGCGCCAGAGTGTCGCAGCGGTCGAGGGCCGCCGTCGAACTTCCAGCAGCGGGCCCGGTGGAGCTAGGGTGACTCGCCTCCGGGGGACGGCCGTCGTGTGCCGCGCCCCGGCGGGGCCACCATCTACCAGGTACGGAGGGACGACGACGGATGCACGGCTACCTCGCCAGCGAGGGCGGCTACCAGGCGTTCACGCTGGGCTCGGCGGAAAAGGGATGGCTCTATTTCGCTCTCGCCGCCGGCGTCGTCTCGCTGCTCGTGGCGATCACCCTGGCGCGCCAGGTGCTCGCTGCCGACCAGGGCACCCCGCTCATGCGCCAGATCGCATCGGCGATCCAGGAGGGTGCTGAGGCCTTCTTGAAGCGCCAGTTCCGGGCGATCGGCATCATCGTCGTCCCGCTGGCGGTCCTCGTCTTCTTCACGGCCACGAAGATCGTCGACACGACGACCGGCCACGTGGCGCTGTCGTTCGCCCAGTCCGGGCTCTACCGTGCGCTCGCCTTCCTCGTCGGGGCCCTCTTCTCGGGCTTGACCGGGATCGTCGGTATGAGCCTGTCGGTGCGCGGCAACGTCCGCACCGCGGCCGCCGCCCTCGACGGCACGCTCCCTCGGGCCCTCAAGGTCGCCTTCCGCACCGGAGGCGTGACCGGGCTGTTCTGCGTCGGTCTGGGCCTCATCGGCACCTCAGGCTTGACGCTCATCTTCCAGAACGAGGCCAGCGCCATCCTCGTCGGCTTCGGCTTCGGCGGGTCGCTGCTGGCGCTGTTCATGCGTGTCGGCGGTGGCATCTTCACCAAGGCCGCCGACGTCGGCGCCGACCTCGTCGGCAAGGTCGAGGCCGGCATCCCCGAGGATGACCCGCGCAACGCGGCGACGATCGCCGACAACGTCGGCGACAACGTCGGCGACTGCGCCGGGATGGCGGCGGACCTTTTCGAGTCCTACGCCATCATGATCCTCTCGTCGATCATCCTCGGCTACTCGGCCTTCAAGTCGACCGGCATCAACCCCGCCAAGGGGGTCGTCTTCCCGCTCATCATCGCCGGGTTCGGCATCCTTGCCTCGATCATCGCCATCTTCTCGGTGCGCGGTCGTGCCCGTGACCGCACCGCCATGACGGCGATCAATCGCGGCTACCGCATCGCCGGGCTCGGCGTGCTCGTTGCCGCCTTCCTCGTGGCCGAGCTCTACGTGAAGGACCTCAGAGTCTTCTGGGCGGTGCTGATCGGCGTCGCCCTCGGCCAGGCGGCGAGCCTCATCACGGAGTACTTCACCTCGACGGAGACGGCGCCTGTGCACGAGATCGCCGAGGCGGCCCGCACCGGGCCGGCGACGACCGTGCTGGCCGGGCTCGCCAGCGGGCTCGAGTCCTCGGTGTTCGCCATCGTCGCCATCGCCTTGGCGATCGGCCTGGCGGTGATCATCTCCTTCGCCACCGCCCACGGCAACATCGAGCTCACGCTCTACCTGGTCAGCCTGATCGGGATGGGCCTGCTCTCGACGACCGGGATGGTAGTCTCCGAAGACAGCTTCGGTCCGGTCTCTGACAACGCCGCCGGCATCGCCGAGATGGCGGGCGAGTTCGGCGGCGAGGCCGAGCGGGTGATGGTCAGCCTCGACGCTGTCGGCAACACCACCAAGGCGATCACCAAGGGGGTCGCCATCGCCTCGGCGGTGCTGGCGACGGTTGCCCTGTTCGCCTCCTACATCGAGACGATCGGCAACCAGCTCAACCTCCGCGCCATCGGCTCGGCGCTCTTCCGTGACGCCGCGACCCAGATCAACGTCGCCAACCCGGTCACCTTCATCGGCGTGCTCATCGGCGGCTCTATTGCCTTTTTGTTCTCGGGGCTGGCAATCCGCGCCGTCGGTCGCTCCGCCGGCACCGTCGTGCAGGAGGTCCGGCGCCAGTTCCGCGAGCACCCCGGGATCATGGACGGCAGCGAGACACCCGAGTACGGCCGGGTGATCTCGATCTGCACCCGCGCCGCCCAGCGCGAGCTCGTCACGCCGGCGCTGCTGGCGATCCTCGCACCGGTGATCATCGGCTTCGGTCTCAACTACCTCGCGCTCGGCGCCTTCCTCGTCGCCGCGATCCTCACAGGCCAGCTGATGGCCAACTTCCTCTCGAACTCGGGGGGCGCATGGGACAACGCCAAGAAGTACATCGAAGACGGCCACGAGGGCGGCAAGGGCAGCGAGGCGCACAAGGCCGCCGTCATCGGCGACACGGTCGGCGACCCGTTCAAGGACACCGCCGGACCGGCGCTGAACCCGCTGATCAAGGTGATGAACCTCGTGTCGTTGCTCGTGCTGCCTGCAGTGATCAGCCTGCGCCACAGCGACGTGCGCTACGTCATCGCCGGCGTCTCCCTGGTCGTGCTGCTGGGTGCCATCGCCTTCTCCAAGCGCAAGGCGCCCGGGCTGGACGTGGCGGCTCCCGC
>DAHUZG010000356.1 GCA_027306715.1 Acidimicrobiaceae bacterium | reverse complement strand
GCCGGCCTCGATCAGCCGGTCAGCCTCGGTCGGGCCCCACGACCCTGAGCGGTAGCGGGCGAGCGGTGGCTCGCCGTCGGTGAAGGACTGCTGCATCGGCGAGACGATCGTCCATGCCTGCTCCACCTCGTCGGTGCGGATGAACAGCATCGGGTCGCCGATCATGGCGTCGAGAAGGAGGCGCTCGTAGGCGTCGACGGTCTGGCCCGGGAAGACGTCGCTGTAGGAGAAGTCCATCGAGACCGAGCGCACCCGGAAGCCGGGTCCGGGGATCTTGGCGCCGAAGCTCAGGCTGATCCCCTCGTCGGGCTGGATCCGAAGCGTGAGGACGTCGGCGCGCAGGTCTCGGCTGAGCGCACCGGCGAAGGGAAGGTGCGGTGGGCGCTGGAAGACCGTCGACACCTCGGTCACGCGCTTGGCGAGGCGCTTGCCGGTCCGCACGTACATCGGGACGTCGGCCCAGCGCCAGTTGTCGACATGGAGCCGGGTGGCGACGTAGGTCTCCGTCGTCGAGTGCGGATCGACCCCGTCCTCCTCCCGGTAGCCCGGCACGACCTCGTCGTCGATCTGGCCGGCGGCGTACTGGGCGCGAACGACATCGTTCACCTCCTCACCGGCGTCAGGGACGAGCACGGCGCGCAGCAGCTTCACCTTCTCGTCTCGGATGCCGGTCGCCTCCATCGACGCCGGCGGCTCCATCAAGGTCAGCGAGAGCACCTGCATGACGTGGTTCTGAACGATGTCCCGCAGCGCCCCGGCCGTCTCGTAAAAGGCGCCGCGGTGCTCGACCCCGAGCTGCTCGGCAACGGTGATCTGGACATGGTCGACGTAGCGGCGGTTCCAGATCGGCTCGAAGATGGCGTTCGCAAAGCGGAGCGCCAGCACGTTCTGCACCGTCTCCTTGCCCATGTAGTGGTCGATCCGGAAGATCTGGTCCTCGTGGAAGAACTGGTGGAGCTCGTCGTCGAGCTGGCGCGCCGACCCGAGGTCGGTGCCGAACGGCTTCTCGACGACAAGTCGGGCGAAGCTCCCGCCGGGCCCGGGCTCGTTGCACTTCTCCGAGGCGAGGCCGGCAGCGACGAGGCCGAACAGCTTCGGGATCGTGGCGAGGTAGTAGACGCGGTTGCCCGCAGTCCCGCACTCGGTGTCGACCGCAGCGAGCGTGCTGGCGAGGCGGTCGAAGGTGGCGTGGTCGCCGTAATCGCCGCGCACGTAGCGGAAGGTGCGCACGAATTGCTGCCAGCTGCCCGACGCACCCCCCGGCGCGGCCTCGAGGACGCGCCGGCGGAACTCGTCGTCGTCGAGGTCGCTCGTCGCCGCACCCACCAGCGAGAAGCCGTCGGGCAGCTGGCCGCGCTCGGCGAGAGCGGCCAGCGCCGGCAGGATCTTCCGGCTGGCAAGATCACCCGTGGCGCCGAAGACGACAAGGGCCAGTGGGCTCGGGCGGCGGTCGTTGCTGGTGACGTTGGCGAGCAACGCCCCGCGGGCCGTCTCGGACGTGGTGTCGGTCATCCTCGCCAAGCTAGCTGGAGCCCCGTCCGAAGACCGGCGGGGGTGGGCGAGGGCGCCGAGCCGGCGGCCCCGGACGCGGCGCCTCGGGGGCTCACGCCGGCGAGGCCCCGAGCGCGACCACCTTGTCGCCGAGGCTGCCCATCAGCTCGTCGAAAGACTTGGCAAAGGATGCGACGCCCTCGACCTCGAGCTGGTCGGTGACCTCGTCGAGCGAGATGCCGAGCTCCGCCAGAGCTGCAAGGTCCGCCCGGGCGCCGTCGAGGCCGGTGTCGAGCGTGCGCGCCGGCTTGCCGTGATCAAGGAAGGCCTCGACGGTGGCGTCGGGCATCGTGTCGACGGTGTCGGGGCCGATCAAGCCCTCGACGTAGAGAAGGTCGGGGTAGGCCGGGTTCTTCGTCGAGGTCGATGCCCACAGCGGCCGCTGCAGCCGCGCCCCGGCCGCCGCCAGCGCAGCCCAGCGGGGTCCGCTGAAGCGCTCCCGGAAGAGCTCGTAGGCCAGCTTGGCCTGGGCGAGGGCAGCCCTGCCCTGAAGCGCCCGGGCCCGCGCGGCGAGAGCCTCGTCGGCGGCTGCGAGGGCCTCGAGGCGGCGGTCCACCTCGGTGTCGACACGGCTGACGAAGAACGACGCGACGGAGGCCACCCGGGAGGGGTCACCGCCGCCGCCGACGAAGCGCTCGAGCCCGCCGAGGTAGGCGTCGATCACCTTGGCGTAGCGCTCGAGGGAGAAGATCAGCGTGACGTTGACGCTGCGACCCTCGCCGATCATCGCCTCGATCGCCGGCAGGCCCTCGACGGTGGCGGGGATCTTCACGAGCAGGTTCGGCTCGGCGACGCGCTCGTGCAGCGTGCGTGCCGCCGCCTCGGTCTTGGCCGAGTCGTGGGCGAGGCCGGGAAGGACCTCCACCGAGACGAAGCCGTCGCCTCCGCCCGAAGCGTCGTAGACGGGCCGCAGCACCGACAGCGCTCCTCGGGCGTCGAACAGGACGAGCTCCCAGTAGGCCTCCTCGAGCGAGGCGCCCGCCGAGATCAAGGCGGCGAACTGCTCGTCGTAGGCGCTTCCCGACTCGATCGCCTTGGCCATGATCGTCGGGTTCGAGGTGAGCCCCCGGATGCCGGAGTCGACGAGGCTCTCGAGGCCGCCGTCGGTGACGTAGGAACGGCGGAGGTCATCGATCCAGGGACTCTGTCCCTGCTGCTGGTGAAGGTCGTGCAAGCGAGTCATCTCGTCCTCCTGAGCCGTCCGACGACAGCGGTCCTGCAACAGCTCTCCGACGGTGCCGGCTCTACGGCGCCGGCTCTACGGCGCGTCGGCTCTACGGCGCGTCGGCTACGTCGAGCTCGTCCAGGACAGCCACCGCTGCAGCCGGCGCCATCCCTCTGCCGGGGCCTCCGGCTCCCGTCGCGGCCACGGCGAGCAGCTTCGGGCTCTCGTGGCGGACCTTGCAGAGCCGGAGCGAGCTGGCGGCGGCGATGAACCACCAGGCGGGGTCGAGCTCTCCCCGCTCGTGGGCGAGGCGGGCAGAGGTCGGTGCGGCGTGGTGGTTGTTGTGAAGTCCCTCGCCGGCGGTGAGCCAGGCAAGCCACTGGTTGTTCCTCGCGGTGTTCTCGTAGGTCTTCTTGCCCCAGAGGTGGCCGAATGCGTTGATCGCTGCGTTCAGGGCGAGGTAGCTCAGAGTGTGCACAGCCGCTGCGAGCAGCCCCCACTGCCAGCCGAGGGTGAGGCACAGCAAGGTGATGCCGATAGCGAGGCCGACGACGGCCCGGTCGAAAAGCGCCCGGTCCCATCGGTCGGGGGGAAGGTCGCGGGCGTAGCGCCGCAGCGTCTCGGGGTCCCGGGCGACGCGGCGGTAGAGCGCGGCGTTGGTCAGCTGGACCCTCCAGAAGCCGAGCAGCAGGGGCGAGTGCGGGTCGCCCTCGACATCGGTGAAGGCATGATGGCGGCGGTGGACAGCCGCCCACTCACGTGGCTTGATCCCGGTCGTGATCCAGATGACGAATCGGAACACGAGCGCCAGCCCGGGCTTCATGGTGATGGCACGATGCGTCACCGTCCGATGCAGGTAGACCGTCGTGCAGAAGAGACCGACCTGGCTGACGGCGAGACCGACGATGACGGCGAGGAGGGGTCGCGGCACAACGGGACGTTACCAGCTGGCGAACCGCCGGGCGGGGCGCCGGCTGCCGGTCGGAGGGCCCGCGAGCTGGGGGATTCGGCGGTTCGGGGCTCTGGGCATGGAGGGGATCCGAGGCACCCACGCGGCGGACCGGCTCGTCGCGGCCGCGGGATAGCCTTCCGCCAGCCATCATGAGGAGCAGGATGCCGCCGGACGACACGAGACGGAGGACCACCGACTGGCGGAGCGGGGCCAGCGAGTCGGTCGAGCTGATCCGCCGCTTCGTCGTCCAGGAGACGGTTCAGCCGTTGCGCCAGATCGGCTGGCGCCTGCTCGTCGGTGCGGCCGGCGGGTTGCTCCTCGGAGTGGGTCTCGTGCTGCTGCTGATGGCTGTGCTGCGGGCGCTTCAGACCGAGACGGGAACGTTCTTCGCCGGCAACATGTCGTTCGGCCCGTACCTCGCGACGGCGGCGGTCGCCCTCGGCGTCATCGGCGCCGCGGCGCTCGTGCTGCTGCGCACGATCGGCAAGGGGGGGCGGCAGAGGTGAAGCGGTCGCGAGGTCGGCGGGTCGAGCCCGGTGGGGGAGCTCTTGATCTCGGCGACACGGGTCGGGGAGCATCCGGCGAAGGTGGCGCGGGAGCAGGAGGGGACGTGATGGGATGGTTGGCGCTGCGGCTCGTGCTGGGCGCGCTCGCCGCCGCCGCGGGCTCAAGCAGCGCCGCGGCGGCCTCGACCGAGGAGCCTCGCGGGCGCCGCTCGCGGGGCGCCAAGGTGCCGCCCGGCGGGAAGGTCTCCCTCTCGGACATCGAGGCCTCGCTGCGCTCCATCGGCGGCGGTGCTGCGCAGTCGCTCAACCGGTCGGCGCTCACGACCACCGGGGCCGCAGTCGGCGGGGGAATGGTCCTCGCCGCCGCCGCCTACCTCTACGGCCGGCGCCGGGGCCGCCACCGGGCGACAGTGCTCGAGATCCACCGCGTCACGTGAGCGAGGACTCGTGATCGCCCTGCTCCGCCGCGTCCTCGACCCACTTGCCCGCCAGCTCGTCCGCCGAGGCCTGCGCCACGGCCTCGGCGAGGGTTCGACGCTGTGGCTCGCTCTCGGCTTGGCGGCTGCGCTGGCGCGCCTTCTCACCCGACCCGAGCAGCCGCGAGTCGTCCGTGAGGAGCTGCGGGTCGGTGAGACGATCGTCGTCAAGCACCTCCCCGGGCCGGCCCGACCGACGCGGCGAGAGCGGCGGCGGGCGACGCGCACCGCCCGCGTGTGACGGCGAGCGCCACCGGCGCCAAGGGTCCGTTCGAACCCGGCGAGCGGGTCCTCGCCATCGACGGCAAGGGGCGCCGCTACCTGCTGCGGCTGAGCCGGGGCGACTCGTTCCACAGCCACGCCGGGGTGCTCGACCACGACCAGGTGATCGGCCGGGAGGAGGGCAGCTGGGTCGTCGCCCGGCGGCGCGAGGGTACCGAGGCGGCACCTCGCAGCTGGCTCGTGCTGCGCCCGACCCTGGCCGACCTCGTCGTCAAGATGCCGCGCGGCGCCCAGGTGATCTACCCGAAGGATCTTGCCGCCATCGTGATGGATGCCGACGTCTTCCCCGGCGCCCACGTCCTCGAGGCGGGAGTGGGCTCCGGCGCTCTCTCGATGGCGCTGCTCAGGGCGGGCGCCCGGGTGACCGGCTACGAGCTGAGGCCCGATTTCGCCCACCGCGCCGAGCGCAACGTCCTCGAGGCTCTCGGACCCGAGGCCCCTTTCTCGGTCCAGCTGCGCGACGTCTACGAGGGGATCGACGAGCGACAGCTCGATCGCGCCGTGCTCGACCTGCCCGAGCCGTGGCGAGTGCTGGCGCACCTGCGGACGGCGCTCCGCCCGGGAGGGATCCTCGCCTGCTACCTGCCCGGCATCAACCAGACCGCCGAGCTCCGCGCCGCCCTGACGGCGGCAGGGTTCGTCCTCGCGACCACGAGCGAGGTGCTCCGGCGCACCTGGCACATCGAGGGTCGCTCCGTGCGCCCGGACCACCGGATGGTCGCCC
>DAHUZG010000351.1 GCA_027306715.1 Acidimicrobiaceae bacterium | reverse complement strand
GACAGCAGCGGCCCCACGTGCGCGGCGCAGCTCGATGGCGCCACCGGCCCCGAGGACAGCGGCCACGGAGGCCTCGCGCCAGATCTCCTCAACGCGTGCCAGCGGGTCGGCGACGTCGACGGGAACGTAGGCGGCACCGGCGAGCAGCACCCCGAGCACGCCGACATAGAGCTCGCAGGTCCCATCGGGCACGCGTACTCCTACTCGGTCACCCCGACCGATCCCGGCAGCGGCGAGGCGGGCGGCGAGCCGGCGAGCCTCGCTGTCGAGCTCTGCGTAGCTGAGGCGGCAAAAGCCGTCCTCGAGCGCCGGGCGATCGCCGTGCTCGGCGACGGTGGCAGCAAAGACGTCGCCGAGCGTACGCGCCGGGGGCGGGGGTGCCCCCTCGAGCAGCGACAGCCGTCGCGTCGGCTGGCCGGCGGTCAGCTCGTCGCCATGAGCCTGCAGCTTCCCTTCGGACACGCTGAGCGCCATGACGCCATCTTGAACGGTCACGTTGGCGAAGACGGCTCGCGCCCGGGCGCAGTTCAGCCAAGTCTCGGTAAAGAAAGCTTGACATACGGTAAATGGTAAAGAAGCTGAACCGAATCGAATGCGTACGCATTAGCGCGGCTCGAGGTCCCCGAAGGCGCCGGCGCGGGCCCGGCCGCTTCAGCCCGGCGCAGCTCCGGCGATGCGGCGCTCGAGGACGACGAACTCGAGGTCGGCACGGCGCGGCCGCCCGAACCGCTCGTCGCCGTAGGGGAACGGAGCCGTCTCCCCCGTCGGCTGGTAGCCCATACGGCGGTACCAGGCGATCAGCTCCTGGCGTTGGCGCAGCACCTGCATCGACATCACGCCGGCTCCGAGGCGCAGGCGTGCGTGCTCCTCGGCTGCCTCGAGCAGCCGCCGGCCGACGCCGCG
This sequence comes from Acidimicrobiaceae bacterium, assembly GCA_027306715.1. GTDB lineage: Bacteria > Actinomycetota > Acidimicrobiia > Acidimicrobiales > Bog-793 > DAHUZG01. Next base: position 1,666 of record DAHUZG010000351.1, on the reverse strand, counting down.
ACCCTGCAGCGCCGGGCGCACGGCGAACATCCCGAAGTACGCCCGTCGCTCGCCCGCCGGCTCGACCTCGCAACAGCCGACGGGTCCGGCTGCAAAGGGATGCGCGGCGAGCAGCACCGAGCTGCGGCCGCTGCTGCCGCCCGTGACGAGCGCGGCGACGGCGGCGAGATCGGTGCGCTGGCCCTCGAGCAGGTCGGCCTCGGTCGTCCAGCCGGCTCGGCTCTCGTCACCGCGGTAGGCGGACTGGACGAGCTCGACGATCGCCGCCACGTCCGCGGCGCCGGCGAGCCTGATCTCGACAGGACGAGCCTCTTCCCGGCTCGGTGTCGGTGGCTCGGCGCCGCTCGGTCCTCGGGAAGGCGCCATCCCCGCCAGGATGCCACGACCCGCCGCGGGTACGAGCGGGTGGGCCGGGGGTAGTGGCGTAAGGTGGCGCGCAGATGATCTCGGTCGACGACGCGCGGGCGCTCGTGGCCACCGCCTTCGTGCCGCTGGCGGCGCGAAGGATGCAGCTCGGCGACACCCTCGGCTGCGTCGCTGCCGAGCGGGTCGTCGCTGTCGAGCCGTCGCCGCCCCTCGCCGTCTCGGCGATGGACGGCTACGCCCTGAGGGCCGGGGACACCGCAGCTGCCACGCCGGGCGGCCCGGTCGCCCTCGCGGTCGTCGGCACCCAGCTCGCCGGGCCGGCACGTGGCCTGCGCGTCGGGTCCGGCGAGGCCGTCCGGATCATGACGGGCGCCCCGCTGCCGGCTGGGTCCGACGCCGTGCTCGTGCTCGAGCAGGCCGGGGTGGGCACCGAGCGGTCCGTGCTCGTCTGCGAGCCGGTGCCGGCGCGGGCCAACGTCCGTCCTCCCGGCGAGGACGTGCGCGCCGGCGAGGCCCTCCTTGAGACGGGCGAGGTGCTCGGCCCGGCACGGATGGCGCTGCTCGCCGGAGCGGGCGTGGCCGAGCTGGCGGTGGTGCCGCCTCCGCTCGTCGGGGTGCTCTCGAACGGCGACGAGCTGATCGATCCCGGGACGCCGTCACAGCCGGGTCGCATCCGCGACGCCAACCGCCTGCTGCTCGCCACGATGCTCCACGCCGCCGGCTTCGCCACGGTCGACCTCGGCATCGCCGCAGACGACGAGGACGCGATCGCCTCGGCGCTTCTCTCCGGAGCGTCGTGCTGCGATGCCATCGTGACAAGTGCAGGAGCCAGCGCCGGCGACCGCGACCTGCTGCCGAGGGTTCTCGACGAGCTGAGCGGCGGCACCGCACGCAGCGTGCAAGTAGCGCTTCGGCCGGGCAAACCGCTCGCCGTCGGCACGATCGGCCTGCGGCAGGTCCCGGTGCTGTGCCTTCCCGGCAGCCCCGTCGCCGCCGGCGTCAGCCTGCAGCTGATCGGTCTGCCGGCGCTGCGGCGCCGCGGGGGCCTGTGCGCCACGCTGCAGGCACAGGTGGCGGTCAGCGAGACGGCCATCGCCCGGCGTCCCGACGGCAAGCTGCACGCCCTGCTCGCTGCCGCCACGGCGGCAAGCACGGGGGTGCTCACGGTGAAGCCGAGCGACCGGCAGGGATCGCACCTGCTGAGCGCCCTGGCGAGGGCGAACGCCCTCGTGCTTCTGCCCGACGGCGCCGGCGTCCGCGCCGGCGAGGGAGTCGAGGTCGTCCTGCTCGCCGGTACGCC
>DAHUZG010000350.1 GCA_027306715.1 Acidimicrobiaceae bacterium | reverse complement strand
TCCGGCGACGGCCCCGGCGGGGGCCCGCCGGGCGGTCGCCCTCCGGCCGAGCCCGGGCGCCCGGCTGGCCCCGATCGCCGCCGGACGCAGCGCGGCGCCGAGGAGGAGGCGATGGTCGAGGAGATGCGCCGGCTCGAAGAGCAGCTGCTCGCTGCTCCCGCCGCCGACGTCGTCGCCAACCACTGCTACGGCATGTTCGAGCTCGGCGCCCTGCACCTTGGAGCCCGTCCTCCCCGGCTGAGCGAGGCGCGCGTCGCCATCGATGCCTTCGCGGCCGTCGTCGAGGCGCTCGGCGAGCGGCTCGGCGAGGCTGCTCCGACGCTCCGTGAGGCGCTGGCGAACATTCGCCTCGCCTACGTCCAGATCGCTGAGGCGGCGGGCGGCGGCCCCGCCTGAGGCAGGCTTCCCGGGGGCGGACAGGGCGAGCGGACAGGGCCGGCGGGACAGGCCGGCGGGACAGGCCGGCGGGAGGGGTCACCGGCGAGAGGTCAGGAGAGGGCGCACCGGCGGGGCAGGGCAGGGCGCACGGGGCAGGGCAGAACAGGGCAGGGCAGGGCGCACCGGCGAGAGGAGGAGGCCGCGGTGGAGCGACGAAGGCTGGGCCGCACCGGCCATTGGTCGAGCGTTGCGATCCTCGGCTGTTGCGCCTTCGCAGACGGCGACGCCGAGGTGGCGACCTCAGCAGTCGACTTCGCCCTCGGGCGCGGCGTCAACCACCTCGATGTCGCCCCCTCCTACGGCGATGCCGAGGTGGCGCTCCGGCCCGTCCTGTCGCGGGTACGTGACCGGGTCTTTCTTGCCTGCAAGACGATGGAGCGGTCGGCCCGGGGTGCCCGGGAGGAGCTCGAGCGCTCCCTCGAGCGCCTCGGCGTCTCCTCGCTCGACCTCTACCAGCTGCATGCGGTCACGAGCGACGAGGAGCTCGACGCTGCCCTTGGCAGGGGCGGCGCGATCGAGACCCTGCTCGCCGCCCGCGAGGAGGGCCTCGCCCGCTTCCTCGGGATCACCGGCCACTTCCTCGACGCGCCGAGGGTGTTCCGGCGCGCCGTCGACGAGACGCCCTTCGACACGGTGATGTTCCCGGTCAACGCCGGGCACCTCGCTGACCCGGCATATGCGGCCGCCGCCGAGGCGCTCTTCGCCCGTTGCGCCGAGATCGACGCCGGCGTGATGGCGATCAAGGCGCTTGCGCGCCGCCCCTGGCCGGACGCCGGCCGCCGCTACAGCACCTGGTACGAGCCGTTCGACCAGGCTGACCACATCCGCCGCGCCGTCGCCTTCACGCTGTCGCTCCCGGTGACGGGCTTCGCCACGCCCTGTGACAAGGCGCTCCTCGAGGCGGCGCTCGAGGCGGCCGAGCACGCCGGCCCGATGGGCGAGGACGAGCGCGCCGCCTATCTCGCCGAGCGGCCGGGCTCGCCGCTGCCGGCGATGCCCTGACCAGAGGAGACAGCCGCGCTGCTCGGCTCACCGGGTCAAAGCGCCCCCGGCCGCGCTGCTCCACCTCCCGGATCGGGGGCCCGCGGTGCGGACGCGCCCGGTCCGCCGGCGACGTCACCCGAGCTTGAGGATCGAGGCCGCCTCGAGCTGTCCGCGGTGGGCGGCGACGATCTCGAAGACGACCCGCTCCCCCACCCCGATCGTTCGGGTGCCGTCGGCGATCGCCGTGCAGTGAAAGGAGAGCTCGGCGATGCCGGGAGCCGAGACCACCCCGAGACCACCCGCCTCGTCGAAGCCGGCGACGACTCCCTCGCGTCCACCGCCGGCGAGCAGCAGCGCCGGGCGCCAAGCCGCGTCGCCGGCGCTCACTGGACGATCTTCGACAGCGGCAGCTCGAGGATGTCGCTCGCGCCTCGGTCCTTCAGCTCGGGGATGAGCGTGTTGATCGCCGACTTCGGTACCACCGTCTCGATGGCATAGCCGCCGTCCTCGCCGAACAGCTTGGAGACAGTCGGCGACCGCATCGACGGCAGCACGGCGATCACGGCCTGCAGGTCGGCCTCCGCGACGTTGAGCTTGACGAGCACCTTGCCTCGAGCCTCGAGCGCCCCCTGCAGGAGCGTCATCAGCTGGCTCATGGCATGCGCCTTCACCGGGTCGGCGACGGCGAGCGGGTTGGCGACGACCTCGGTGTAGGACTCGAGCAGCACCGAGACGATGCGAAGCCCCGCCGCCCGGAGCGCCCGCCCCGTCTCGGTGATCTCGACGACGGCGTCGGCGATCTCCGGGACCTTGGCCTCGGTCGCCCCGTAGGAGAGCCGGACGTCGGCGCGCACCCCGCGCTCGGCGAGCCATGCCTCGGTGAGTCGCGGGTACTCGGTCGAGACGCGCACACCGGCGGGGAGGTCCTCAACACGCTGCACCGGTGACTCGCCGTGAACAGCGAGCACGACCCTGATCGGCTGGTCGGTGGCCTTCGAGTAGCGCAGCTCGCCGAGGCTGTGCACCTTGGCGCCGGTCTCCTCGATCCAGTCGCGCCCGGTGATGCCGAGGTCGAAGGTGCCCTCGGCGACGTAGACGGGAATCTCCTGCGGGCGCAGGACGCGGACCTCGCTGATGCGCGGGTCGTCGATGCCGGCGCGGTAGTCCACCTCCGAGCTGCGCCGCACAGCAAGGTCGGCGGCGGCGAACAGCTCGAGCGTGGCCGCCTCGAGCGAGCCTTTAGGCAGGACGAGTCGGAGCATGACGGCGATGCTATGCGCGGGCTCGGCGCAGCCCGCCCGCTTCGCGACGACTCTCCACCGAGATGAGCATCCGGCCGAGGATGTCTCCGGAGACCAACGGTCACCCGACAGGGCTCGCCACAGCGGCGTCGATCTTGTAGAACGTCGACGTGGCCGGCGCTCCTTTCTCGATGTCGCGCGCCCGACGATCCGGTCCTCGCACCGACTGGGGGCCGCAGGGGCGCCGCGCCCTGGCGGTGATGAGCGTCGGTCACGGCATCCAGCACTTCTACACCGCCGGCCTGGCGGTCACCTATCCCTTCGTCGTCGCTCAGCTGCACATCTCCTACGGTGTCCTCGGCGCCGTGCTCACCGTCGCCGGGGTCCTCGGAGGCCTGCTCCAAGGGGCGGCCGGTCTGTTCCGGCGGGTCAGCGCCCGAGGGGTTCTCGCCGCGCAGAACGTCGGCATGGCCGTGTGCTCGGTTCTCGGCGCCCTCGCGCCGGGCTTCGGGCTCTTCGCCGTCGCACGCGTCCTCGGCTCGGTCGTCAGCTGGCCGCAGCACCCGGTGGGCTCGGCCTACCTCTCCGAGCGCTTCCCGGGCCGACGAAGCACCGTGCTCGCCTGGCACACCGCCGGCGGCAGCGCCGGGACGGTGGTCGTGCCGCTCGCGGCGGCGGCGGTCATCGACGTCGCCGGCTGGCGCTGGGCACTCGCCGCGCTGGCCGGCGCCCTGCTGCTCGGCGCCGTGCTCGTCGCCCTGGCGCTGCCGCCGGAGAGCGTCCACACCCACGACGCCTCGGCGCCTGCCGTGCCGCTGCGCCAGCTCCTGGCGCGGCGGCCAGTGGTCGCCGTGCTCGTCGCCTCGACTGTCGCCGCCGGTGGCCGCGGCCTCGGGACGCTCAGCACCTACATCCCGGCCGACCTGCGCACCGGCCTCGGCCTGCCGGCGATCACGGTCGGCGCCATCTTCACCGCGGTGATGGCGGCCAGCATCATCGGCCCCCTCCTTGGCGGCGCCCTCGCCGATCGGTTCGGGCGGCGGCGCTCGCTCGTCGTCACCTACCTCGGCGGCGGCGCAGCCCTCGTCGCCTTCGGCTTCACCGGTCACGACCTCGTCGCCCTCTACGGTTTCGGCGCCGCCGTGGGGTTGCTCGCCTACACCGAGTCGCCGCTGCTGCAGGCGCTGTTCTCCGACCTCACCGGCGACGGGACGGCGCGCTCGGCCTTCGGCGCCTATTTCGCCGTGGCCTACGGAGTCGGCTCGCTGTGGACGGCGCTGCTCG
>DAHUZG010000348.1 GCA_027306715.1 Acidimicrobiaceae bacterium | reverse complement strand
CTTCGTGTCGGCCTGCATGCTCACCTACGCCTACCGCGACTTCCGGGCGACGCCGGCGGCGATGGCGAGCTACTGGCGCCGCCGTGCGGTGATGGTGCTCGTCCCCTACCTCAGCTGGACGCTCATCTACTTCTTCATCGAGCTGCCGACGATGCGCCGATCACCGATCGGCGACCTCGGCGAGCTGGCGTGGCTCTGCGTCTACGGCTATTCGCAGCTCTACTTCATCGTCGTCCTTGCCCAGTTCTACCTGCTCTTCCCGCTCGTGCTGTGGCTGCTGCGCCGTCTCGAGGGACACCACCGGCTGCTCGTCGCGGCGAGCGTGGCGATCCAGCTCGCCTACACGGCGCTGATGCACTGGGGCCTGTTGCCCGTGGCGCTCACACACGGCACCACCGCCACCCGCGAGGTGATGTCCTACCAGCTCTACCTCCTCGCCGGCTGCGTCGCCGCCTGGCACTACGAGGCGTTCCACCGCTACCTCACCGGTCACGCCCGCCTCGTCGTCGTCTCCACGATCGGCGGGGCTGCGCTCGCCGAGGCCTGGTACTTCCTTGCCGCCGATCACGTCATCCACGGCCTCGGCTCCGCCTCGGACCCGTTCCAGCCGATCGTGCTGCCCTTCAACCTCGCCGCCATCGCCCTCGTCTACCTCGCCGGTGTGGCGCTCGCTCGCCCGAGGCCGACGCCCGTGCTGCGCCGGCTGGCCCGTGCCGGGTCGGACAACTCCTTTGCTGTGTACCTGAGCCAGGTCGCCTTCCTCGAGGCGATGACCGGGCTCGGCTTCGCCTCCCTCGAGCGCTGGCTGCCGTGGCCGGTCGTGGTCGGCGCTGCCGTCGTCATCGTCTTTTTCGCCGGCTGCGCCGTAGGAGCGGTCGGCTCACGGCTGCCCGGTGCCCGCGCCCTCACCGGTCGCAGCCGCGCGCCGTGGCCGCCGGCGCTGCTCAGGCTCCGCGGCGTGCTCGGCGCCTGGATCCCGGCTGTACCGGCCTCAGCCCGAAGCGCACGAGGAACCGCCACACCTGCAGCGAGGTCGCAAAGCGAGGACCTCGCCGTGGCGTCGACGCGCTGAGCGCCGTCGAGCCGCCGGAGCCAGCCGGAGCGCTGCTCGGCCGGGTCGTTCCGGTGGCGGCCGGCGAGCCGGTCCCGGTCCCCCCGGAAAAGCCGGTGGCCGAGCGGGGCGGGCTCCGCGCCCAGACGTGGGCGCCGCCGACGACCGTCGCCAGCTCGACGGCGCTGCCGGCACGGCAACGGGTCTCGGCGCGCAGCACGACGGCGCTGCCGTCACCGGGGGGAGGCCCGAAGCTCGTCGTCGCTGCCGGGCCGGAGCAGCCGTCGAGGCGCGACCAGAGGTCGAAGGTGCCGGTAGCTGAGTCGACGAGCCCGCCGACGTGGCTGTGCACGAGCCCTCCGCGATAGGGCATCACCGGGTCGGTCGTGGCGCTCACGATCATGAGCGGGACCGGGCGCGCCGGATGACAGGCCCGTGCCACGCCGGCAGCCGGCAGGCCTTCGACCGAGGCGACGGCCGCCAGCTCGCCGCCGAGCTGGCAGGCGAGGCGCTCGGCGAGGACGCCACCGTTGGAGAAGCCGGCGACGTAGACTTTTCCCCGGTCGATCGGCAGGCGGTGCCCGAGAGCCGAGATCAGCTGCGCAGTGAACGCGACGTCGTCCACCTTCAGCATCGACGCCGGCGTCACGCCGCGCCCGTCGTTCCAGCTGCGGTCGATCCCCTGCGGGTAGGCGACGACGAACCTGTCCCGATCGGCGAGCTCATCGAAGCCGGTCGCCTGCTCGATCGAGACCGCCCGCTCGCCGTAGCCGTGGAAGACGACGAGCAGCGGGAGCCGGCGCCGGCCCCGCCGCCAACCGGGCGGGAGGTGCAGCAGGTAGTGACGCAGCCAGCCGCCGGAGCGAAGCGTCGCGCTCGTCGTCGTCCCGTTCGGGTCGCGGCCCTGTGCAGCTGACCCCGCCTGTGCAGCTGACCCCGCCCCGCCGGCGCTCGATCCGGCGCTCGGCCGCGCCGTCGCCGCAGCCGGCGCGGTCACGAGCGACGCCACGGCGAGCGCGAGGACGACCGCGCCGCGCCCGACGCGCGGTGCACGAGACGGCGCCGAGACAGCGGCCGGGGCGCGGTCCAGCCGGATCAGGCGTGACGGCACCTCGTCATGCTGGCTCGCCGCCGGCCCCGGCACAACGCGGCCCGGGCAAAGCCGGCCCCTGCCAGGAGCCGGGGCGGCCTGTGGATCAGCTCCCGAGCCGCACGGGCGCCGTCGGCAGCCCAGCCGCCTTCCAGGCCCGGTACCCGCCGTCGAGGTCGCAGGCGTCGAGGCCGATCCGGCGCAGGCTCGCCGCCGCCAGGCTCGAGACGTAGCCCTCCTGGCACATGACGATCACCCGGGTGTCGAAGCTGGCGACGCCGGCGATCCGTGCGTCGCTGCGCGGGTCGAGGCGCCACTCGAGCACGTTCCGCCCGATGACGAGCGCCCCGGGGACGACGCCCTCGGCGATGCGCTCCTCGAGCGGGCGGATGTCGACGAGCACCGCCTTGTCGGTGAGGGTGGCGGCGGCAGCCTCGGGACGCAGCCGTGCCAGGCTGCGGCGAGCCTCCGAGAGCAGCTCGTCGATCCCCTGCCCGGCAGGAAGGGCCTCTGCGAGGCGCTCCACCGAGCTGACGGCGGCGGAGGAGGCGGCCGGTGTCCCGCGCCCGCGGGAGCCTTCCGGGCCTTCGACGGCGACCGTCGCCCGAGCGACGAGGCCCGTCGGGGTGAGGTCGTAGTACGTCATCGCCACGAGCGGAGGGGAGTAGGCGTGGATGCTCGTCGCTGGCGCCGAGACGGCTGCGTCGTGGCTGACGTTGTGGACATGAGCCGGCCCGAACGACGCTGCCTGGCCGGCTGCAAGGAGGCGACGTGCGGTCCGGCCCCAGGCTCCGCGCCGGTAGCGCTCCTCGAGCACGCCGTCGGCGACGGCGAACGACCCCGACGAGCCGCCGTGATCGTGCCAGTCGGTGTCCTGGGACGGCGTCCAGGAGAGCAGCCAGACGTCGAAACCGGTCGCTCGGTGGACCACGGTGTACCAGCGCGCGTCGGGGTCGTGGACGACGATGTCCTCCCAGAGCGACCGCTCGGCGGCGATGCGGGTGGTGATCCTGCCGAGCTCGACCGGCGTGAGCCGCGGAACATCGGCCACGATCCCTGCAAGCACTTCACTCACCGCGCCAGCCCGGTCCGCGCCGATCGCCAGCGCGCCGTCCGCCTCGGCGCCGCCGCCCTCGGGGCCCTCGGCCTCGAGGTCCACGCTGGCCCTGGCCATCTGGCCCGGCACGTCCGCCGTCTGCAACTAGCTCACCTTCCTTCGGCGCACTGTAGCCGCCCGGCGCGACGACGGGCATCCCGTCAGGCAATGGCCGCCCGGTACGACAGCCGCCGCCCGGTACGACAGCCGCCGCCCGGTGCGACGACGAGTACCTTTCTCTGAGCATGACTGCCCGCGAACCGCCGCTGGCCGTGCCCGGCGACGGGCCGATCGCCACTCGCGTCGCCGTCCTCGACGAGGTCGGCGCGGCACTCTTGGTCGAGGACGCCGAGATCGAGAGACCGGGAGCGGGGGAGGTTCTCGTCCGGATCGAGGCGAGCGGGGTCTGCCACAGCGACTGGAACGTCGTCACCGGCAGCTCGGCGGCCCTGCTCCCGGTAGTGCTCGGCCACGAAGGGGCCGGCACCGTCCTCGAGCTCGGCAGCGGGGTCGACGACCTCTCACCCGGTGATCTCGTCGTTCTCTCGTGGCTGCCCTCTTGCGGAGGGTGCCGGCCCTGCCAAGAGGGACGGCTCGTCCTCTGCGAGACGGCGACGGCGCGGATGGGCGACGGCACCCTCCCGACCGGGTCGAGCCGGCTGCGGCGCGGCGGGGGCGGACCCCTTCACCACTACTCGTACCTCTCGAGCTTCGCCCGACATGCCGTGGTCACGGCGTCGTGCTGCGTGAAGCTGCCGGCGGGAACCGACCTTGAGGTCGCGGCCCTGGTCGGGTGTGCCGTCATGACCGGTGTCGGGGCGGTGCTCAACAGGGCC
>DAHUZG010000344.1 GCA_027306715.1 Acidimicrobiaceae bacterium | reverse complement strand
GCGGCGACCGCTCCGGTCCGGCGGCGGGGGACAGGGGTCGCTGGTCCGCGCCCGGCGCCGGTTGGCTCCCGCCGCCGCCGCTCGCTGCCGACGAGGGCGCCCTTGCCGTGATCGCAGCTGCCGCCCGCGTTGCCGGGGAGGCCGCCCGCGCCGCCGCCACCGAGCAGGCAGCGCCGCCCCAGCTCGCCGCCGCCCCCGCCCGCTCGGGCTGGCGAGCCGCCGGCCAGCACAGCTCCGGCCAGCACAGCTCCGGCCAGCACAGCTCCGGCCAGCACAGCTCCGGCATGCACAGCTGGCGTGCCTCGAGCCTGTGGTGGTCGCGGGCGCCGCAGCGCCGCCGCGAGCGTCCCGGCTGACCCTCGCCGGCTGTCCCGGCGCAGCCCAGCGGCGCAGCGGAGCGGCGCCGTGGCCCCCGCCCGCTCCGGCCCGGCGGCCTTGCCCGTCGTCGGGATCCTGCTTAGGATGCCGCCGTAGTACCTACCTCGGAAGGGTGCCCCGCCGGCCACACGCCCGGCGCCCCGGCGCCGGGGGCGGATGGACAGCCTTCGGCAGAGGAGGGGGACCCGGCTCGTGAGCATGACCGTAGCTCTCGACATCGGCGGCACGTTCACCGATCTCGTCTGGTACGACAGCGACCGCCGCTTGCTCGGGCACGGCAAGTCGGCGACGACGCCCGCACGGTTGATCGACGGCATCGCCGCCTGCCTCGCCAAGAGCGGCGTCGAGCTGGCGGCCGTCGTCGACTTCGTGCACGGCTCCACCGTGGCGATCAACACGGTCCTCGAGCGCAAGGGCGCTCGCACCGCCCTTGTCACGACCGCCGGCACCCGCGACGCCTACGCCATCGGTCGCGCCAACCGGCCCGACGCCTACGACATATTCTTCCACCGTCCCCGACCGCTCGTGCCGCGCTCTCTCACCTTCGAGCTCGACGAGCGGATGGCGCCGGAGGGACCGGTGCGCGACTGCACGCCCGAGGCGCTCGCCGAGGTCGTCGCCAAGGTGCGCGAGGCCGCCGTCGAGGCCGTGGCCGTGTGCCTGCTGCACTCCTACGCCCATCCCGAGCACGAGCTGCGGATGGGCAAGGCGCTCGAGATCGAGCTTCCGGGCGTCTACGTCACGCTCTCACACGACATCCTCCGCTCCTACCGCGAGTACGAGCGGACATCGACGACGGTGCTGAACGCCTACATCGGGCCCAAGGTTCGGGCCTACCTCGACGACCTCACCCGGCTGCTCGAAGAGCGGGACTTCGCCGGACGGCTGTTCATCATGCAGTCCAACGGCGGCGCGATGTCGCCCGACGTCGCCCGGCGGCAGCCGGTGACGATGATGGAGTCCGGGCCGGTCGGCGGGATCGCCGCCGCGGCGAGCTACGCCCGCCAGCTCGAGCTGGCGAACCTCATCGCTTTTGACATGGGCGGTACGACCGCCAAGGCGAGCCTCGTCACCGACTACCGGCCGAGCGTCGCCGAGGGCTACTACATCGGCGGCTACGCCAGCGGCCAGCCGCTGATGCTGCCGGTGGTCGACGTCATCGAGGTCGGCACCGGCGGCGGCAGCCTGGCGATGCTCGACCCGATCGGGGCGCTGCAGGTCGGGCCCGAGAGCGCCGGGGGCCATCCCGGGCCGATCTGCTACGGCTGGGGTGGCGAGCGCCCGACGGTGACCGACGCCAACCTCGCGCTCGGCCGGCTCGGCGCCGGCGAGTTCCTCGGCGGCGAGATGCCGCTCGACCTCGAGGCCGCCAGGCGGGGGATCCGCGAGCAGCTGGCCGAGCCGCTCGGCATGAGCGTGCTCGACGCCGCCCACGGCGTCGTCGAGCTGGCGATGGCCTCGATGGCGCTCGCCATCCGGGCCGTCTCGGTCGAGCGGGGATACGACCCGCGCCAGTTCGCTCTTGTCGCTGTCGGCGGCGCCGGGCCGCTCCATGCCTGCGCCATCGCACGCGAGCTGCACATCCCGACCGTCGTCGTGCCTCCCTTCCCCGGCCACTTCTCCGCTGTCGGGATGCTGCAGTCAGATCTTCGCCACGACTACGTGCGCACCCTCTACGTCCCCCTCGACACCGTCGACTGGCAGGGCCTACGCCGCATCGTCGACCAGCTCGTCGCCGAGGGCCGCGCCGTCCTCCTCGAGGAGGGGGTGGGAGTGGCCGACGCCCGCCTCGAGGTCGGCCTCGACCTGCGCTACCGCGGCCAGGAGTTCACGCTCACGACGCCGGTCGACGACCCAGCCCTCGAGGGCGAGCGGCTCGAGCAGATACGCGCCGATTTCGCCGAGCTTCACCATCGCCGCTACGGGCACTCGGCGCCGACCGAGGCGATCGAGCTCGTCAACGTCCGTGTCGTCGCCTCCGGCGCCCGGGCGCAGCCGCCCCTCGCCCTCGCCGTCGAGAGCGGCGAGGCGCTGCGGGGGCGCCGCCCGGTGGCGCTCTGGCGCCACGCCGAGCCGGAGGAGGTGCCGGTCTACGTGCGGGAGCGGCTCGAGCCCGGCCAGCGCATCGTCGGCCCCGCGATCGTCGAGGAGTACGCCTCGACGACGGTGCTGTGGCCCGGCGACGTCCTCACCCGCGGCGCCGGCGGGGAGCTCGTGATCGAGATCGCCGCCGGGCCGGGCGCCACCGTTGCCGGAGGAGCGCGATGACCGAGCTCGAGGCGCCGGCCGGCGCCGACCAGATCACCCGGGGCGTGATCCGAAAGACCCTCCCGGCGATCGCCGACGAGATGTCGTACGCGTTGCAGCGCAGCTCGTACAACATGATGATCTACGAGGTCCGCGACTACTGCTGTGCGCTGGTGAGGCCCGACGGGGCGCTTCTCTGCCAGAACGTCGGCGGGGTCTCGCACTTCGTCGCCGACCTCGGCGTGGTGATCGCCGACGTCGTGGAGCGCCACGGGATCGACGGGTTCTCGCCGGGCGACGCCTTCATCACCAACCACCAGGCGGTGGCCGGGCAGCACCTCAACAACGTCGTCACCCACATGCCGATCTTCGTCGGGGACGAGCTCGTCTGCTTCGCCGTCGTGCGCGCCCACTGGATCGACATCGGCGGGTCGAGCACCGGCTTCGGCGGCGGCGGGACGACGGCCGACCCCTGGATCGAGGGGCTGCAGCTCAACCAGGTGCGCCTCTACGACGGAGGCGTCCTCGACGAGAAGGTGCTCGGCATCATCCGAGACAACATCCGCTTCCCGGAGTCCTCGCTCGGCGACATGCGCGCCCAGTTCGCCGCCTGCCGGCTGGCGGGCGAGCGCGTCGAGGAGCTGGTCGGCCGCTACGGCCTCGACACCTTCACGAGCACCGTCGAGGAGCTCTTCGACGACTCCGAGGCGCGCTGCCGCCAGATCGTCGCCGAGATCCCCGATGGCGAGTACTTCGCCGAGTCGATGCTCGACAACGACTACGTCGAGCTCGACAAGCCGCTCGAGATCAAGGTCCGCGTCGTCGTCTCCGGAAGCGACATGACGGTCGACCTGACGGGATGCTCGATGGAGCGGAAGGGCGCGATCAACGCCCGCACGCTGGCGGCCGCGTTCATCGCCTACAAGGCGCTGACGACCCCGCTCGAGCCGGTCAACGAAGGGTCCTTCCGGGCCTTGCGGGTCGAGATCCAAGAAGGCAACTTCATGATGGCCCGCTTCCCGGCGCCGATGGCGTCCTGGAGCATGGCGCTGCCGACCGTCGTCGACACGATCTTGTGGGCGCTCGCCCCGGCGCTGCCGGAGAAGATCCCGGCCGCCCACTCGGGCAGCCTCGGCGGCGCCGTCGTCTTCATCGGCAAGAACGAGAGGACTGGCGAGCGCTTCGTCACCCAGAGCCTCGAGGGGAGCGGCTGGGGCGCCCGGCCGTGGGAGGACGGCGAGTCGGCCAGCGTCTCGGTCTGCCAGGGCGACGTCCGCAACGCCCCGATCGAGGCGATGGAGCTGAAGTGGCCGATCCGCATCGAGAGCCGCGCCTTCCGCCGGGACTCGGGCGGCGCCGGTCGCTACCGCGGGGGGCTCGGGCTCGAGACCCGGGCGACGAGCCTCGTCGAAGGCGTCTGGGTTCTCGGCGACTCCTCGCGCAAGCTGTGCCCGCCGTGGGGCCTCTGGGGGGGGCTGTGCGGCGCCCCGAGCGCCGGGCTGCTGCAGCCGCCGGGCAGCTCCTCGGCCGCGGAGCTCGTCGGTCGGCGCGAGGTGCCGAGCGGGACGACGGGGATCATCCGCACCCCGGGGGGCGGCGGTTTCGGCTCGCCGCTCGACCGCCCGGAAGCCTCGGTGCTCGCCGACGTCGGCGACGGCTTCGTCTCCGAGGAGGCGGCCGAGCAGCTCTATGGGGTCGTGCTCCGTCGGGACGGCGGCGGCGTGCTCGCCGTCGACGCCGCGGCGACCGCTGCCCGTCGCGGCGCCCTCGCCCAGGCGGGCGGACCGGAGGCGAGCAGGTGACGACGAGGGCGAGAACGGCGGGCGACGCCGTCGCCGGCGAGGCGATCGCGGCCCGGCGGGCCAAGCTGCTCGAGGCGGCGACCGAGGCCGGCTGTGAGGCCGTCGTCGTCTACTCGCCGGCGCGGCACTCGATGCTGGCGATGGATGGGGTGGTCTGGACGACCGGCTATCGACCGATGGCCGAGAGCGCCGTCGTTCTCGTTCCCGGCGGCGGGTTCCACCTCTTCGTCACCCCGGACTGGGACCTGCCGCGCGCCGCCGAGCTGCTGGGTGATCTGTCGCAGGCGGGCGATTCGGCGCGGGCAGTCGAGGGCGACCTCTTCGAGGCGGTCGAACAGTGGCTCGACGGCACCGGCAGCGCCGGCGCTCCGCTCCTCTTCTGCGGCGAGCGTGGCCTCGTCGCCCGCCGCCGGCCGCAGGCGCAGGCTGCCCTCGGCAGCTGGCTCGGCGGCGACCGCCTGCTCGGCGAGCTGGCGCGCCGGCGCGACAACCTCGAGCTCGAGCTCGCCCGGCGAGCCGCCGAGGTCGCCGAGGCGGCCTATCAGCGCCTGCTCGCCGACCTGCGGCCCGGCCTCGACGAGTACGAGGCGATCGCGCTGCTCGAGTCGCACCTGCGGGCGCTCGGATCGCAGGACAACTTCATCCTCGTCTCCGCCTCGCAGCGGAACCGCTCGGTCCACCCGCCGACGGACCGCACGATCGAGTCCGGCGACGTCCTGCTCGCCGAGGTCTCGCCCTCGATCGACGGCATGTTCACCCAGATCTGTCGAAGCGTCACGATCGGGCCGCCGAGCAGCCAGGTGGTGCAGGGCTACGAGCTTTTGATGGCCTCGCTCGAGGCCGGGCTTCACGCCTGCCGCCCCGGCACGGCGGTGGCCGAGGTGGTGGCGGCGATGGACGGCGTCATCGCCGGGGCCGGCTACGGGGAGTACTGCAAGCCGCCGTTCATGCGCGCCCGCGGCCACGGCCTCGGCATCGGATCGGTGCTGCCGGGCGACATCAGCCGTTCGAGCACCCAGACCCTTGTCGAGGGCGACTACTTCGTGATCCACCCCAACCAGTACCTTCCTGAGAGCGGCTACCTGCTCTGCGGCGAGCCGATCGTCATCGACGCCGAAGGTCCGCGCCTGCTCAGCTCCGCCCTCGGCGGCCTCGCCTCGGTCGAGCCATGAGCACGCTGGCGACGATGGCGCCGGTGATCTGCCACGGACGGACCGTGTGGGACCGCCGGGCGCTGCCGACCGACGAGTACGAGGAGCGGCGCGAGATCGTCGAGAAGCTCGTCGCCAAGGCCGGCTGCGCGGCCGCCGTCGGCTTCGACAGCGGCTCCTCCCCCGGGCTCGCCGCGTACCTCACGGGCCACCGCTCGGCGGGCGGGCTGGTGACGGCGGTGCTCGTTCCCGGCGCCCCGGTCGTGCTGCTCGCCGGCCTCGGCGGCGGGCGCGATCATCCGTTCATCAAGGCCACGTCGTTCGTCGACGACGTCCGCTGGTACCCCACCCCCGGCGAGGGGGTGCGGGCCGTGCTCGCCGAGCACGACCTGAGCGGCCCGGTCGGCACCGCCGGCGGGGAGGACTGCCTACCTGCCGACGCCCTCCTCGGCTTCGCCGAGGCGCTGGCCGGAGTCGAGCTGCGGCCGCTTGACGGCGCCGTCGAGTCGCTGCGGCGCGCCAAGCGGCCGCGTGAGCTCGCCGTCATGCGCCGTGCCGCCGCTCTCCTTGATGGCGGCCGTCGTACCGTCGCCGCCGAGCTGGCGAGGGGCGCCTCTTTGCACGGCGGGCTCGTCTCCGGCGAGCTGGCCCTCCGGCTGGCGGGCTGTCGCGACGTGCGCCTGCTCGCCAGCGCCGCCGACGGTTCGCTGCGGCCCTGGCCGTGGGGCGGCGAGCTGGCCGCGCCCGAGCAGGCGACGGTGGTGCTTGCCGCCGAGTACCTCGGCTACTGGGGCGAGGTCGCCTTCGTCTCCACCGGAGCCGACACCGCTCCGGCGGCGCTGCTCGGCGAGCTGTGCGCCGCCATCGGCCCCGGTGTCGGGCAGGCGGACCTCGAGCGCGCCGCCGCCGGCCTCGCCGGCGCCGTCGAGGTCTGCGGCACCGGCTTCGAGCTCTCCGAGAGCCCGGTGCTCGCCGCCGGGGCGACGGTGAGAGAGGGCGACGTGCTGGCTGTGCGGCTGTGGGGAGACGACGGCGGCCGGACGCTCGCCACCTGTCGCGTCGTCGTCAACGACAGCGGGGCGGTCCTTCTCGGCGCGGCGCCGCCGCACGAGGAGCTGCTCGGCGGAGCGCTTGCTGCACGGCGCGGAGGAGCTGCGAGGTGAGCTCTGTCCACCTGAGCCTTGCCTGCGGGGACTACGAGATCATGCGGCCGCTCGCCGACGGGTCGGTCCGCCCCGACGGCGTCGACCTCACGGTGCTCACGGGCGACCGGGCGCGCATCCTTGTCGCCGAGCGGCGCGCCGAGTGCGACCTCGCCGAGTTCAACGTCGTCGCCTATCTCATGGAGAGCGAGCGCGACCCGGACCTCTTCGCCCTGCCGGTCTTCCCCCACCGCCGGCTCCGGCTCGGGTTCATCTTCGTCAACCGGGCCGCCGGCATCGACGACGTCGCCGATCTCGCCGGCCGGTCGGGGGCGGTGACCGGCGAGAGGCCGGCAGCGGTGGTGTGGCTGCGCGGCATCTTGAACGAGCACTTCGAGGTGGGCTACGACGACGCCCGCATCGTCGACCCGTCCGGCTACCTCGGCCGGCCCCACGAGAGCCGCGCCGGGGTCGAGGACCTCCTCCTCGCCGGCGAGGTCGACGCCCTCATCTGCCCGAGCTTCCCCCCCTCCTTCCTCGCCGGAGACCCCCGGATCGGGCGGCTCTTCCCCGACTACCGCGAGCGCGACCTCGCCTACTACGAGCAGACGGGCATCTTCCCGATCATGCACGCCGTGACGATCCGGCGACGCATCCTCGAGCGCGACCCGTGGATCGCCTCGAGCCTGTTCCGCGCCTTCTGCGAGGCCAAGCAGGCGGCCTACCGCCGGGTGCGGAACCCGCGGGTGATGCCGCTCGTGCTCTTCCAGCATGCCTGGGAGGAGCAGGCCGAGCTGTTCGGCCCCGACCCGTGGCGCTACGGGCTCGGCGGGGCCAACGCCGCCAACCTCGGGACCATCCTGCGATACAGCGAGGAGCAAGGCCTCGTCACGAGCGGCCGTAGCCTCGGTGAGCTGTTCGCCGACCTCGACGAGGCGGGCCTCGACCGCTTCGCCGGCTATTGACCGCCCGCCACGCCGGAGCAGATGAGACCGACCGACCACGTGAGGCTGACCGGGCAAGTGAGAGGAGACATGAGGCGATGCTCGAGGGGGTGACAGCGTTCCCGCCGGAGTTCGTCAAGACCTACCTCGAGCGCGGCTACTGGGAGGAGCGCCCGCTGATCGAGGTGTTCCGCGAGTCGTTCGAGCGCTACGCCGGCAAGACGGCACTCATCGACGCCGACGGCGAGGTCAGCTATGCCGAGCTCGACGAGCGCTCGAGCCTGCTCGCCCGGCACCTGCTCGATCTCGGTGTCGAGCCGCTCGACCGGATCGTCGTGCAGCTGCCGAACACGGCGATGTTCGCCTACCTGTACTTCGCGCTCCAGAAGATCGGCGCCATCCCGGTGCTCGCCCTTCCCGCCCACCGGCGGCGCGAGGTGGGGCAGTTCGTGGAGATCTCCGAGGCGATCGGCTGTGCCGTGCCGGCGCGCGGGCGCGACTTCGACTACCAGGCCATGGTCCGTCAGCTGATGGGGACGAGCGAGTCCCTGCGTCTGTGCCTCGTGCAGGGCGCCGGC
>DAHUZG010000343.1 GCA_027306715.1 Acidimicrobiaceae bacterium | reverse complement strand
GCCGGCGCCGACGATCGGCACTCCGGGGAAGGCGGCGCGGCACTCGAACACCGCCCGCACGGCGACGGGGTGAAGCGCCTGGCCTGACAGCCCACCCCCGCCGACGAGCACCGGTCGGCGCTCCTCGAGGTCGATCGCCATCGCCGGCAGCGTGTTGACCAGGATGAGCCCGGTGGCGCCGGCGCCGAGCGCGGCGCCGGCGATCTCGACGAGATCGGGAACGCCCGGGGACAGCTTCACGAGCCGCGGCAGGCGGCAGGCGCCTGCCGCGGCGACGGCGTCGGCGGTGGCCCGCGGCGAATGGGCGAACATCCGCCGGCGATCGTGAAGGTTCGGGCAGGAGACGTTCACCTCGACAGCGACGACGCACGGATCGGCGTCGGTGAGCAGCCGAGCGGCCTCGGCGTACTCGGCCGGTGTGCGCCCCCAGATCGAAGCGATCACCGTCGCCCCGCTGCGGGCGAGCCGCGGCACGTCCTGCTCGAGCCAGGCCTCGACGCCGGGACCCTGCAGGCCGACGGCGTTGAGCATCCCCCCGGGAACCGCGGCGAGGCGGCGCCCGGCGTTGCCCGGCCAGGCGAAGGCGGCGAGCGACTTGACGACCAGCCCGCCGAGCTCGGCGAGATCGAAATAGGCCGCCAGCTCGGCGCCGTGCCCGCTCGTGCCGGCTGCGGTCATCACCGGGTTGCGCAGCCGCAGCGGCCCGAGCGTCGCCGCCAGCTCCACCCGGGCGCTCCTGTCGGGCGCTTCGCCGAGCTCGCGCCGAGAGGTGGCGCTCACCTGCTGCCCACCTGGCGGGCCATCCGGCCGGCCAACGCCTCGTGGTACTCCTGCAGCGTCCGCACCGAGAGGCCGTGGCGCGCCCAGTCGGCGATGCCCGCGGCAGCGGCCCGGGCGGCGGCGAGGGTGGTGAGGATCGGCACACCGTTCGCCGCGGCAGCGCGGCGGATGTGGGCCCCGTCGGCGCGCGGGCCGCGCCCACGCGGGGTGTTGATCACGAGCTGCACCTTGCCGCCGGCGATCAGCTCGACCGCCGACACCAGCTCCGGCCCGGTCGCCGCCTCGCCGATCTTGGCGACCACCGTCGCCACCTCGACGCCATGGGCGGCGAGGTGGGCGGCGGTGCCCGAGGTGGCCGCGATGGCGAAGCCGAGGGCCGCGAAGGCCCGCGCCGCCTCGAGCCCGGCCGCCTTGTCCCGGTCGGCGAGCGAGACGAAGACCGTCCCCTCCGACGGGAGGCGGTTGCCTGCCGCGATCTGGCTCGTGGCAAACGCCAGCCCGAACGTCGCGCCGATCCCCATCACCTCGCCGGTCGAGCGCATCTCTGGCCCGAGCAAGGCGTCGACGTCGGGGAAACGGTCGAAGGGCAGCACTGCTTCCTTGACGCTCACCTGGGCGAGGTCGGCGAGGTCGGCGAGGTCGGCGCCCCCGGGCGCCGGCGGCGGCAGCTCGGACCCGCCCACCGGCACGGCGATGAGGCCCTCGGCCCGCAGCTCGGCGAGGGTCGCTCCCGCCATCACCCGCGCCGCCACCTTGGCCAGCGGCACGCCGGTCGCCTTGGCGACGAACGGCACGGTCCGGCTGGCTCGTGGATTGGCCTCGATGACGACGACCTCGCCGTCCTTGACGGCGTACTGGACGTTGCACAGCCCGCGCACGTCGAGCGCCTCGGCGATCGCCCGCGTGTGGGCCTCGAGGGTGGCAAGCGTCGCCGCCGCCAGCGTCGGGGCGGGGATGACGCAGGCGGAGTCGCCGGAGTGGATCCCGGCCTCCTCGACGTGCTCGAGGATCCCGCCGATCAGCACCTCGCCGCTCGAGTCGCGCACGGCGTCGACGTCCACCTCGACGGCGTCCTCGAGGAAGTGGTCGATGAGCACCGGCCGCTCGGCCGAGAGGCCGCCCTCGCGCCCGAGCGAGCCGGAGGCGGCGAGCGCCGCCATCGCCTCGGCGAGGCCCTCGTCGTCGTAGACGATCTCCATCGCCCGGCCGCCGAGGACGTAGCTCGGTCGCACGAGCACCGGGTAGCCGAGCCGCCCGGCGGCGGCGGCCGCCTCCTCGAGCGAGCGAACCGTCGCCCCCGGAGGCTGCGGGATGCCGAGGCGGGTGCAGAGCTCGGCCCAGCGCTCGCGGTCCTCGGCGAGATCGATCGACGCCGCGCTCGTCCCCATCACGAGCGACGGATCGATCCGGCCGGCGAGCTTGAGCGGCGTCTGGCCGCCGAGGCCGACGATCACGCCGGCGACGCCGCCGGCACCCGCCGCCTGCTCCGCCTCGATCACCGCCAGCACGTCCTCCTCGGTGACCGGCTCGAAATAGAGCCGGTCGGAGGTGTCGTAGTCGGTGGAGACCGTCTCGGGATTGTAGTTCACCATCACCGTCTCGAAACCCGCCTGGCGCAGCGCCATCGAGGCGTGGACGCAGCAGTAGTCGAACTCGATCCCCTGGCCGATGCGGTTCGGGCCCGAGCCGAGGATCACGACCCGGGGCGCCGAGGCCGGGCGCACCTCGTCCTCGTCCTCGTAGGTCGAGTAGTAGTACGGCGTCTCGGCGGCGAACTCGGCGCCGCAGGTGTCGACGGTCTTGAACGTCGGCCGCACGCCAGCAGCCCGACGGGCGGCGCGCACCTCCGGCTCGGGGGCGCCGAGGCGCCAGGCGACCTGGCCGTCGGAGAAGCCGAGCCGCTTCAGGCGGCGCCAGTCGGAGCGGGCGAGACGGGCGAGGCCCGCCGCCCCGGTGCCGGCGAGGGAGTCGAGCGATCGGCGCTCGATCGAGACGAGCTCGATCTCGTCGAGGAACCAGCGGTCGATCCCGGTGCGCGCCGACAGCTCGTCCACCTCGACGCCGCGCCGCAGCGCCGCCTCGAGCTGGAAGACGCGCTCGGGGGTGGCCACAGCGGCGGCCTCGAGCAGGTCCTCGGTGCTCATCGACTCGTAGGACGACTCGGCCGGGTCGCAGTTGAGCCCGAGACGGCCCTGCT
>DAHUZG010000342.1 GCA_027306715.1 Acidimicrobiaceae bacterium | reverse complement strand
TCCGGCGCCGACTCGGCGGTATCCGGCTCGCGGCTCTCGTACATCGAAGGGCTCCCGATCTGGCCGTGACGGAACCGAGGCGGTGGGCGTGGCCAGCGTAGGTCGCCTGCGCGCGGCCATCAAGACGGAGCTCGAGCCGGCCCCGGCCGCCGCCGTCGCTTGACAGCACCGGTTGCCCGGGGCAGGATACGGGTGCCAGTGGGATGCCTGTCCCATCAGGCGAGTGCACTGGGGGGGAAACGACATGCGAGCACGCAAGGTTCTGCCCGCTGTAGCACCCGAGCCGGGGGGGCGCTCCCGCGGCTCGCGGCTTCGCCGCCGGGTGATGCTGGCCGGCTCCTGCACCACGTTGGCGGCGGCGTCGCTCGGCTTGAGCTACGGGACCTCAGCTGCGACCGCCTCCCGGCACGGGGGCTCGCTGACGACGGTCACCATCGGCGTGGCGGCTCCCGCCGCGGAGATGACGCTCCCCTTCTTGGCGCAGAAGGAAGGCTACTTCCGCAAGCTCGGGATCAATGCCGTCGTCACCATGGTGCCTGCCAGCACGATCCTCTCGGCGATCAGCGGCGGCACGATCGACTTCGCTGTCAACGGCGCGCCGCAGCCGGAGATCGGCGTGTCCCAGGGTGCGCCGATCCGCTGGATCGCGCTCTGGTCCGCCCGCCCGAGCCTTCGCATCGTGGTCGACGGGAACATCAAGACCTGGAAGGACCTCGAGGGGAAGAGCTTCGGCGTCTCCTCGCCCGGCTCGCTCAGCGAGATCCTCACCGAGCGGGCGCTCGAGGAGCACGGCGTCAACCCGAGCCTCGTCAAGTTCGACTTCCTCGGCGGACCTCCTCCGACCCTCGCGGCCTTCGTGAGCGGGGAGATCTCCGCGGACATCTTCTCGCCACCGGTGTGGCTGGAAGAGGTGAAGAAGGTCCCCGGCGCTCACGCGCTCTACGACCTCGCCACGGGCCCGGCGTGGCCCAACGCCGGCCTGGTGGCGTACATGCCGTGGGCGACGGCGCACCGCCGGGTGACCGACCGCGTCCTCCAGGCGCTGTCGGAGGCACTCACGACCTACAAGAAGCACAGCCCTGTCGCCATCTCGGAGATCGAGGCCATCGTTCCCGGCCTCGACCACCAGCTCGCCAAGGACGCCTGGTCGGAGTCGCTGCCCATCCTCAGCAGCTCGATGGTGCCGACGCGTGCCGACGAGGCGCCGGTCAAGGCGCAGCTCGACAAGACCTATCCCAAGCTCGCCGCCGTGCCGGCGAGCGGGTTCTTCGACCTGAGCTTCTTGAAGGGCGCCGGCTTGATGAAGTCCTGAGCGGAGCGGCAGGGGGGAGCCGGCCGGCCTCGGCCGCTCCCGCCGATCGAGCGCCCGGTGAGAAGCGGACACGACGAGAATGGTGAGATGACCGCCAGCCATGCAGGGCCGCGCCGGTGACCGCGGCAGCGCAGGACGCGCCGAGCGCCGCCGCCTACGTCGCCAAGCCGCCTGCGGTGCGGTCACGGCGAGCCAAGATCGCCGAGCACCGGGAGCTCTCCCGGCGCGTGCGCTTCGCCTGCGGACTGGCGTCGATCGTGGTGCTGCTCGGGTTCTGGCAGCTTGCTGCCGACGAGCGCTGGGTCAACCCGCTGCTCTCGTCGTCGCCGTCGGGGATCGTGAGCTCGGCGCGAACGATGATCGACTCCGGAGTGCTCGGCAACGCGACTGCCCAGACCGCCGAGCTGTTCGGCCTCGGCTTCGCCCTCTCGCTCGGCAGCGGGCTCGTCATCGGCATCGTGCTCGGCTGGTACAAGATCATCAGCGCCTTCATCGACCCGTACGTCTCGGCGCTGTACTCGGCCCCTCGCCTGGCTCTCATCCCGCTGATCACGGTGTGGGCAGGGATCGGGTTCCAGGCCCAGCTCGTGATCGTCTGGATGACTGCGGTCTTCCCGATCATCATCAACGTCGCCGCCGGGGTCTCGACCTTCGAGCGTTCGTTGTTCACCATGGCGCGCAGCTTCACCGGCTCGAACCGAACCGTTCTCCGCACCGTCGTTCTCCCCGGGGCGATGCCGTCGCTCGTGTCCGGAGTGCGCCAGGGGCTCGCCCAGGCGCTGATCGGGGTCGTGGTCGCCGAGTACTTCGTCGGCAACAACGGCATCGGCGGCCTCATCATCTCGGCGGGTGAGACCCTCGACGCCGGGCAGGCCTTCGTCGGCGTGATCGTCTTCTCCGCCGCCGCGCTGGTCCTCACGGCGTTGCTTCGGATGGTCGAGCGGCGCCTCGTGCGCTGGCAGCGCTGAGCCTGTCACCGCTCCGAGACGCGTACGAGGCCTGACGTGACGACACACGTGAGCCCGGCAGCGGCGACCGACCCGGTGACCATCGAGGTCGTCCGGAACTCGCTGCCGGCGGCCGCCAACGAGATGGCCGTGAACCTCCAGCGCAGCTCGTACAACATGATGATCTACGAGGTGCGCGACTACTCCTGCGCGCTCCTCGACGCCGGCGGCCGCCTCCTTGCTCAGAACGTCGGGGGGGTCTCGCACTTCGTCTCTGACCTCGACGTCGTCGTCAAGGATGCTCTCGAGCGCTTCGGCAGGCAGGGCTTCCGGCCCGGCGACGGCTACATCATGAACCACCAGGCGGTGTGCGGTCAGCACCTGAACAACGTCGTCGCCTACACCCCGGTCTTCGTCGGCGGGGAGCTGTTCGCCTTCTCGATGGTGCGCGCCCACTGGGTCGATGTGGGCGGCCTCAGCACGGGCTTCGGCGCCGGGGCGAGCGGGCTCGTGAGCGACCCGTGGGTCGAGGGACTGCAGTTCGACCAGCTGCGCGTGATCGACGCCGGGGTGCCGGACGAGAAGGTCCTCAAGCTCATCGGCGACAACGTCCGCTACCCCGACGCCGCCCTCGGCGACCCGCGCGCCCAGCTCGCCGCCTGCGCGATCGGCGGCCAGCGGGTGTCCGAGCTGGCGGAGCGCTACGGCCGCCCCGCCTTCTCGGCGGCCGTCGAGAAGATCTTCGAGGACTCCGAGCTTCGCTGCCGGAGGATCGTCGAGGCGATCCCCGACGGCGAGTACGCCGCCAGCTCCTTCCTCGACCACGACTTCGTCGAGCGGGACCGGCCGGTGAAGATCGTCGCCCGGGTGGTCGTCGACGGCAGCGACATGACCATCGACCTCTCGGGATGCGACCGCGAGCGCCGTGGGCCGATCAATGCCCGGACCCGAGCCGCCGCCTACATCGCCTACAAGGCCCTGACCTTGCCGCTCGAACCGCTGAACGAGGGGATGTTCGCCGCGCTCACCGTCGTCATCGACGAGGGCAACTTCATGATGGCTCGCTTCCCGGCGCCGATGGCGAGCTGGAGCACGGCGCTTCCCACCGTCGTCGACACCATCCTGCGGGCCCTGGCGCCGGCTCTGCGGGAGACCGTGCCGGCGGCGCACTTCGCCACCCTCGGCGGGGCGCTCGTCTTCTTCGGGACCGACCCCTCGAGCGGCCGCCGCTTCGTGCTCCAGAGCATCGAAGGCGGCGGATGGGGTGGCCGGCCCTGGGAGGACGGCGAGGTGGCCTCGGTCTCGGTCTGCCAGGGCGACGTGCGCAACGCCCCGATCGAGACCCTCGAGCTGAAGTTCCCCGTCCGGGTCGTCGGCCGGGCGCTTCGCCAGGACTCAGGTGGAGCGGGGCGCTTCCGTGGCGGGCTCGGGGTGGTGACCGAGATGACCAACCTCGTCCCGGGCACATGGTCGCTCTCGACCTCGGCCCGCCAGCAGTGCCCTCCGTGGGGCCTCTTCGGGGGCAGCGACGGCCTGCCGGGCCGGGCGGAGTTCCGCTCCTCAGAGAGCGAGGAGTGGGAATGGGTCGTCGGACGCAGGATCCCCGTGGAAGCCGGCACCCACGCCCGGGTGCTCTCCGGCGGCGGAGGGGGCTGGGGCGATCCGGCTGATCGGCCGCACGCCGAGATCGAGAACGACATCCTCGCCGGCTACGTCTCGCTCGAGGCGGCGGTCTCGAGCTACGGCTATGTCGAGCCGGAAGGCGCTGACGCCGAGGGCGCAGAGCATCGCGAGTCGCCCCGTCTGTAGCGGGAGCGGCTCAGGCTCCGATCGTGTACGCCGGCACGCTGAGCACCGGCGGCGGGATCGAGCCGAACGGGGCGTCGTCCTCGGGGAGCACGATCTCCTCGCGCCCCGCGGCGAGGGGCGCGAAGCCGATCGTCCAGTGAAAGCCGCGCACAGAAGGCGGCGTGGCACCGACGACGGCGAGCCCTGCTTCGGCGGCCGCCGCCCGCAGCCAAGCCCGGTCGAAGATCACGGCGTTGCTCGGGTCCTTGGAGTTGATGTACAGCGCGTTCTGGAACGCCTGCAGCATCGGGAAGGGCCGCTTGTCGAAGAGGAACCAGGTGGCGAGCATCCCTCCGTCGTCTTTCAGCACGCGGGCGCACTCCGAGAGGTAATGAAGCGCCGCCTCTTCGACGACGTGGGTGAACACCGAGTGGGCGACGACGGCGTCGAAGGCATCGTTGTCGAACGGCAGGGGCAGCATCGCTGCCGTGGCGCTCGGGTTGAACCCGGCGTTGTAGACGTCGTGGTGGACGAAGGAGAATTGGGGGGCGAGCGGCGCCAGGTTCTCGTTGCACCAGCGGATCATCCCGGCGTGCAGGTCGACGCCTGCGTAGCGGGAGGGCTGGGGAATTTGCTGGAGGAACTGGCGGGCGAGCCGGCCGCAGCCGGAGCCGAAGTCAAGGACTGCCCCAGAGGTGAGCTCGCCGAGGTCGGGGACCACGTTGGCGCCGCTCGGATTGTCGAACAACGCCGGGTCGATGACCCCGACGAGGGCGCGCATCTCCTCCGGCGGCAGCGGGATCTCGGTGTGCACGTCGGGAGAATCTACCGGTGCCGGCCCTAGGATCAGGGGCCATGTCGACGAGCCGCCCGACGCCGTGACGGCGCCGACCACCGCGCCGCGGAACCCGGCCGGGCCGATCACCTGCACGAGCATCGCACGCGCCCGTTTCCCGCACGCGCGGGCGATGGCCGGCCTGCTCGCCGCCAACCATCCCGGGGCTGTGCTGAACGTGCTCCTCGTCGACGAGCCGAAGGAGATGCCGGCTGCCGACGAGCCGATGCGTCTGCTCCGCCCTGCCGACATCGGAATCCCTGCCGCCGAGGTCGACCTCCTCGCCTCCTGCACGGCGCCGGACGAGCTCGCCGCCGTGC
>DAHUZG010000340.1 GCA_027306715.1 Acidimicrobiaceae bacterium | reverse complement strand
CCCGGCGCCGCGGCCCCCGGCAGGCACGCCGCGGGACTTCGCCGAGCCGGGGCGGATCCGTTCGGGGCTCACGGCACGGCCCCGGCCCCGCGGGCGGCGCCGAGGGCGCTGACGCGGTGGTCGGTGCCGGCGTCGAGCCCGCTCGCCATCCCGAGCCAGCGGGCACCGGTGACGATCCGGTTCCTCCCGAGCAGGATGACGAAGGGCCGGGTGAAGAAGTACGACGTCGCCACGTCGACCAGCGTCGAGAGCCCGAGCATGAAGGCGAAGCCGCGCACCGTCCCGACCGACAGCAGCCACAGCACGAGGGCGGCGATGAACGAGACGGCGTCGGCCGAGAGGATCGTCCGGTAGGCGCTACGGAAGCTCTTGTCGACCGAGCTGCGGATCGAGCGGCCGGCGCGGATCTCGTCCTTCAGGCGCTCGAAGTAGACGACGTAGGAGTCGACGGTGATGCCGACCGAGACGATCAAGCCGGTGACGCCGGCGAGATCGAGGCGCAGGCCGAGCGAGGAGGCACCGAGGATCGAGATGAAGCCGAAGAGGAACGCTGCGGTCGTGAGCAGGCCGACGACGACGACCACGCCGAGCGCCCGGTAGTAGACGATGGTATAGATCATCACGAGGAGCAGCCCGAGCAGCCCGGCGAGCACGCCCGCCTCGAGCGAGGACTTGCCGAGCGTCGCTGACACCGACTGAGTCGAGAGACGCTTCAAGATCACCGGCAGGGCGCCGTAGTTGAGCTCGAGGGCGAGCTTGTTGGCGCTCGTCTGGTTGAAGCTGCCGCTGATCTGGCCCGAGCCGTTGAAGCTCGTCGACTCGATCTGCGGCGCCGAGACGATCGTCCCGTCGAGGTCGTTGGCGACGAGCTGGTGGTAGTACTTCTGGGCGATGGCGTTGAACTTCGGCGAGCCCGAGCTCGTCAGGTTGAACACGACGACCCAGCCCGTTCCCTGGCTGAGCGAGGCGTAGGCGGACTTGATGATCGTCCCCGTCGCCTGGACCGGCCCGAGCAGGTAGCGGGCGGCGCCGTAGGGGTTCGGGCCGGCGTCGAGGATGATGTCGCTGCTCTGGTTGGCGGCGTCTTGCACCTGCGAGGCCGTCGGGTAGGCGGCATAGGCGGTGTCGACCGGGTTCGGCGGCGACAGCCCGGCCGTGGCGCTCGTCCCGCCGACCCAGTAGCTCGCCGAGTAGTAGTACGGCGAGGTCGTCGCCAGCGGCGGCAGCGTCGGGTAGGCCGCCGTCTCCCCCGCCGTGCCCTTGGCGACCCTCTTGCCGGAGTAGGCGGGAACCCCGGTCAGCACCGGCCGGAAGAAGAGCTGGGCGGTCGTCCCGAGGATGGCGAGAGCCTTGTTCGGGTCCTTGATCCCGGGGATGTCGACAACGACCTGATTGCCCTGGGTGGTGACGGTCGAGCCGGACACGCCGAGCCCGTTGACGCGATCGTTCATGATCTGTGCGGCCTGGTCGAGCTTGGCCGTGGACACGGTCTGAACGGGCGCGTAGACGACCGAGAGGCCGCCTTCGAGGTCGAGGCCGAGCTTCGGCGACCAGCCGAGGCCGAGGGCGATCACGAGCACGGCCACGCAGACGAGCGAGGTGGCCACCACGCTCGTCCAGAGCCGGGATCGCACTACGGCCTGCCTCCTGCGGCCGCCTCTCCACCGGCGCGCCGGCCACGCGTGCGGGCGCGGCCGGCCGGGACCGCCGCGTCGGGCTCAGCGGCGTCGTCGCTCGTGAGCGACCAGCCCGGAGCCCGTTCGCCGTCCTCGTCGGCCCCGGTGCTGTCGCCCCGCTCGCCGTCCTCGTCGGCCCCGGTGAGGTCGTGGGCGTCCCAGTGCTCGTCCTCCTCGCGCAGGCCACCGGGGTGCAGGGCGGCGGTGATGCCGTCAGAGGGCTGGGTGTCGCACCTGGAGTCGCTCGGCCGCCCGAGAGAGCGCCCGATGGCGCTGCGCAGCACGGAGATCACCATTCCCTGGGCGATCTCGAGCCGGACCCGGTCGTCGTCGACGCCGTGGACGACGCCGACGATGCCAGAGGTGGTCGCCACCTCGTCGCCGAGCTCGAGCGGCCTCTGCTGCTGCTGCTGTTGCTGCTGCAGGCGGGCGCGCTGCTTCGGCCGCATCCAGAGGAAGTAGCCGGCGACGAGGATCAGCAGCAGGAAGGGCAAGATCGAGAGTCCTGAGCTCTTCGTCGTCTTGGTGGTGGCGGCGAGCAACGCGGCGTGAAAGGCCGGTGCGTGGGCACTGAAGTGGGCAAGCATAGGAGGATCCGTCCCCTGGAGAAGTGGCCCCTCGAGAAATTGGAGCAGAAGGCATGCTAGCGCCCACACCTGCCTGGCACGGAGCGCCGCCGCCCTGCGGCCCGACCGGCGCGGGTCGTGCCCGGTGAGGCGCGATCAGGCGCCGAGCTGACCGAGCCCCGGCAGGCGCGCCATCCCCGCGGCGGAGGCGTCGGCACCCCGTGGCTCGTCGAGGCCGAGGTGGCGCCATGCTGCGGGTCCCGGCAGCCGGCCGCGCGCCGTGCGCTGCAGCAGTCCGGCTTGGACGAGGTACGGCTCGTAGACGTCCTCGATCGTCTCCGGCTCCTCGCCGAGGCTCACCGCCAGGGTTCCGAGCCCCACCGGCCGCCCGGCGAACTGCCGGCAGAGCACCTCGAGAAGGCGCCGGTCGAGCCGGTCGAGCCCGAGCTCGTCGACGCCGAACAGCGCGCAGCCCTCAGCTGCTGCCGCGGCCGTGACAGCACCGTCGCCGCGCACCTCGACGAAGTCGCGGACCCGTCGGAGCAGCCGGATGGCCAGTCGCGGGGTGCCGCGCGAGCGCCCGGCGATCTCCCGCGCCCCGCCGCCGGTGACCTCGACCCCGAGGACGCGAGCGCCGCGCAGGACGATCGCCTCGAGCTCCTCGACGTCGTAGTGCTCGAGGCGGGCGACGAAACCGAATCGGTCCCGGAGCGGCCCGGTGACGAGCCCCGTCCGGGTCGTCGCCCCGACGAGCGTGAAGCGCGGCAGGCCGAGCCGCACCGACTGCGCCGTCGGGCCCTTGCCGAGCATGACGTCGAGGGCGAAGTCTTCCATCGCCGGGTAGAGCACCTCTTCGACCGCCCGGCCGAGACGATGGATCTCGTCGATGAAGAGCACGTCCCCGGGCTGCAGCCCGGTCAGGATGGCGGCGAGGTCGCCGGCGCGGGTGAGCGTCGGGCCCGAGGTGATCCGCAACCCGGCTCCCATCTCCGCGGCGACGATGCCCGCCAGGGTCGACTTGCCGAGACCCGGGGGCCCGGCAAAGAGCAGGTGGTCGACCGGCTGCTGGCGCCGTCT
>DAHUZG010000334.1 GCA_027306715.1 Acidimicrobiaceae bacterium | reverse complement strand
GGCGTCACCGGGGGTGAGGATGTCGTGGTCGGCGATGTGGACCTGGAACGCCGAGACGCCGGCGATCGTCCCCGCCGGGGCACGGATCTCCGCCGGGAAGCTCGGGAACGTCGAGAGGTCGTTGCCGAACAGCGCGCTTCCCGTCGTGAAGCGGTCGCCGGTGACCTGCATCCCGTCGCCGGAGTCGCCAGCGAAGCGGATGATCAGGTGGTCGAGGGACTCCTTCGGGTGCCGCACCCCCGGCTCTGTCGTCGTCATTGCTGCGGCTCCCCGTCGTCTGTCACGGGGCACCCGCCTGCGGCGCACCGCCGCGCCGGGTTGCCCCTGTCCTGCCTCGTGTCCTGCTTCTTGGATCCTGTGTCCTGCTGCTTGGCAGTCTACCTGGATGGATGGGCCCCGGCGGGTCCATCGCCCGCTCGGTTGGACGAGTCGTCCGCTCGCTCAGCTGAGCCGTCGCTCAGGGGAGGTGGCCTGCCGGCGGGGCCGGCGGGGCGACGCGGCGATAGAGGGTGAAGCCGCCGGCGCTGAGCGTCGCTCTGAACTGCGACCGGATGGAGCTGAAGATGGCGGCATCGGGCTGGCCGGTGACCGGCGACGGCATGATCAGGTAGCGGTCCTGGCCGACGGCCGGGAGCGGCCCGTTGTCAGCGGCAGGGTTCGAGCCGTAGTTGGAGGCCTCGAACGGGTTCGGCCAGACGTAGACCTTCGACCGGTGGTCGATGTGGGCGACGATCGGCCACCAGGCCGACACCACGGCGTCGCCAGGCAGGGCGTCGACGAGCTTGTTGATCCCGAGCACGGGCGGGCTGCCGGCGCTCCAATGGGGATAGCTCGGCAGGGAGAACGGCATCAGCCCCCACATGGTGCACGCCGCCACGGCCGATCCGAGCACGACGGCGCTCGCGGCGTACTGCTTCAGCCGTCCCTTCAGCCTGCTCACGGCGTAACCGGCACCGAGGACGAGCACCGGGACGCTCGAGAGCGAGTAGTGGTAGAGGATCTGGTGCATGTAGGGAAAGTTGCTGATCAGGTTCTCGACAAGCATCAGGACGGCGATGGCGGCGATCTCTGGCGCCCAGACGAAGCCGAAGCCGACCGCCCCGAGCATCTGCCACAGGTACCACGGGCGGTCCTGCGACCACAGGTAGCCCCACACCTGGTCGGGATGGCTGAACAGCGTCTTCACGGCGCCCCACGGGCCCCCGAAGGGGATCCGCCCGCTGTAGAGGTAGGGAGCGCCGAGAAGCAGCGGCTGGATCACCTCGACGCAGACAACCAAGTACGCGAGCGAGGCGGCGACGATCGCCCCGCCGACCCGTCGGTCCCGCCTCCAGAGGACCCACAGCCCGAGCGGCGCCACAAGAAGGGCGGTGTCCTCCTTGACGAGCAGGCAGACGACGACCATCGCGACGAGCAGCGCCGGCCGCCAGGTCACGGCCGCGTAGATGCCCGTCGCGATGGCAAGGGTGAGGAAGCACTCCGGGTGGAACTGCTCGAGGTTGCCGTTCTCGAGCGCCGGGTTGAGCAGGTAGGCGGCGCCTATCGCAAAGGCGATGAGGCAGCTGTCGGTCAAGCGCCGGACGAGGAGGTAGATCGGGACGGCGCCGGCGGCGATGATCACCGTCTGGAGGACGAGGAGCGCCTGCACGTGCGGCCAGACCCAGTAGATCGGGACGACGAGGAGGAGGATGAACGACGTGTGGTCGCCGAAGAGGTTGCGACCCATGATCGTGACGAAGGGATCGTCGAAGCGGCTGAGGAGCCAGACGCCCTGGTCGAACACCGCCAGGTCGAACGGCGGCATGCCGTAGCCGTCGTAGACGGCGATCGCCAGCGTGGAGAAGTGCCAGATGTACCCGAGGACGAGCAGGGCGATGGGGACGTGGCGCCCGAAGGTGTCGAGCCCGTCGAGTGTGCGCTCGTAGCCGCTCAACGCCCTTTCGGCGTAGGGCTCGCCGACGAATGGCGAGCCGGGCGGTGCACCGTCGGGCAGGACGGCGACCGGCTCGGCGGGCGCCGGCGCGCCGGCCGGACGGCGGAGCATCGGGCGAACGCTACCAACGGCGACCGGGTGCGACCGGTAGCACCGGCAGGCGGCGGCTGCGCCGGCGGGCGGCAGCGGCGCCGGCGGGCGGCTTTTCAGGCGAGGGTGATGGAGCTGTCGAGGTAGACGTCCTGGACTGCCTGGATGATGCCGATGCCCTCCTCCATCGGGCGCTGGAAGGCCTTCCGCCCGAGGATCAGCCCGGTGCCGCCGGCTCGCTTGTTGACCACAGCTGTGCGGACGGCCTCGGCGAGGTCGCCGGCGCCTCGCGACTCACCGCCGGAGTTGATGAGCGGGATCCGACCGGCGTAGCAGTTGAGGACCTGCCAGCGGGTGAGGTCGATCGGGTTGTCGGTCGTCAGCTCGGAGTAGACGAGCGGGTCGGTGCGGCCGAACTTGAGCGCCGTGAAGCCGCCGTTGTTGGTCGGCAGCTTCTGCTTGATGATGTCGGCGTGGATCGTCACACCGAGGTGGTTGGCCTGCCCGGTGAGGTCGGCTGCCAGGTCGAGGTCGGCGGTCGGGGTCTTGAAGGCCGAGTTGCGCAGGTAGCACCAGAGGACGGTGAACAGGCCGTGCCGGTGCGCCTCCTCGAACATCTGGCTCACCTCGCGG
>DAHUZG010000333.1 GCA_027306715.1 Acidimicrobiaceae bacterium | reverse complement strand
CGGCGAGGTCGGCGGCGGCGAGCTGCCGGCTACCGGGTCCGCAACGAACGGGGGGGCCGATCTCTCCGGCGAGCTCGGGGAGGCGCTCGAGGTCGAGGTAGCCCTCGTTCCACCACATCCGGCTGAGGGGGGAGTACGGGCTCTGTCCCGGCGAGCCGCCATCGGCGACGGAGAGCTCGGCGAGCAACGGCAACGTGGCGACGACCGCCGCCCCCCTCCCGGCGACGATCTCGCCGAGCTGGCGCAGCGACGTCAGATCCCCGGCCGCGTGCCCGCGGCGATCGCGAAGCGAGTACGCCGGCGCGAAGACGCCCCAGCCTCCGGGGCGGTACCCCGCCGGCGCGCCGGCGTGACGCGGGGCGGAGACGACATGCACGAGCAAGCGCTCGTCGCCGGGGCCCTCGACGACGATCCGGTGCAGGCCGTAGGGGAGGCGGTCCTCGACGAGCAGCGACGTCTGGCGGCTGTCGCGCCGCAGCGAGGCAGAAAGGACGAGCCCGTCCTCCCTGCCGCCGAGCCCAAAGCGCCGCTCGGCGGCCCGCCCGTCTCGATCCGCAGACCCGCCGTTCGGCCCCCCGCCGTATCCGCCGACACGATGCGCGGTCGCTCGACGGGGCGCCCTGTCGGCGCCGATCCCGTCGCCGAGCGCCTCCGGATCGAGCTCGATCCATGCCTGGCGCCGGACCGTCCCCGAGCGCCCCCCGTGGCGGGCCTCGTCCCAGGCGATCTCGGGCAGGCGGCCGTTCCAGGCGACCACCACCGGAGGAACCGGGGCACTCGACGAGAGAGAGGCCCCGGCGTCGTGGGCGGCGAGCGCGCCGGGCGCGCCGGCGGGCGAGCTGATCGGCTCACCGAGTGCGGCGAGCACGGCGACGACGGTGTCGTCCGAGACGTGCCGTCTTGTCCCCGCCTGGTCGACGTAGGAGGTCGCCACGCCGTCGCGACGGGCGAGCTCGGCGAGCGCCCGCCTCTCCGAGCCTCCACTCGTCTTTGGGCGGCCACTCGTGTTTGGCCGTCGGGCCCTCGCTATGACCGTGCCGCCTCGTCGCGCCACCGGATCTCGGCTCGCGCCGGCGTCGGTCGCGGCGCTCCGGCGGTCGGTCACGTCGCTCCTTTGCCCAATTGGCCGACGAGGAAGCGCAGCCCGAGCAGCGGGAGGTATGCCCAGTCAGGTCGATTGGCGAGCTCGTAGCGCAGCTCGTAGAAGGCCTTGTCGAAGAGGTGCGCCTCGAGCATCGTCTCGAGCTCGTGGTCGCTCGACGGGAGCAGGCTCGCGGCTTCGGCGACGGTGAGGTAGCCGTGGAGGAACGCCGCCCCGGCCCAGAAGGCCCAGGAGTCGGCGGCGTGGCGATAGCGATCGATCGACTGCGGTCCGACGATCCCTCCCCTCTCGCCGAGCTCGACGATTCCGGTATGGGCGGCATAGTGGTAGGAGCGGAGCATCCCGGCGACATCGGCCAGCGGGGAGCGCTTGAGGCGCCTCTCGCCGAGGGAGCGCACCGGCTCACCTTCGAAGTCGACGAAGACGTAGTCGCGCCCGGTGAACAGCACCTGGCCGAGGTGGAGGTCGCCGTGGACGCGCATCCGGACACCGCCGCGGACCTCGAGGGCACCGGCGAGAGCTCCGAGGATCGCCTCCTCCCCGTCGAGCAGCCCGTGGGCGAGCTGTTGCTCGTCCTCACCGAGCCGCCGGAGCTGGCGGCGCAGCAGCACCAGTGCCCGGCGGGCGCTGGTGCGGGTCGACGGGTAGAGCGAGCGCTGGGCGAGCGCTGTCATCGGCTCGGGGCGGAAGGCCTCGTCGCCTCGCGCGTCGGCGAGCGCGACGTGCAGCTCGGCGGTGCGCTGGCCGAGCAGCACCGCCGAGGGCGCCAGGTCGGCGATGCATCCGGCGCTGTCGTGAGGAAGCTCGTTGCGCGCGGCTGCGAGGAAGCCGGGCGGGGGAGGGGGCAGCGCCTCGGCGTCGGCGAGCGGGTCGAGCTGGTCGAGGAAGGCTCCCGCGGAGCGCAACGTCACCGCCCAGCCGTCGCCCTCGTTCGCCACGAACTCGTGGATCACCCCGAGCGCGGTCGGCTCCTTGGCGCCACGGTCGAGCTCGAGCCAGCCGAGCAGAGGGGCGGCATTGGCGCCGCGCTCGCGGAGGTGGCGGCCGACCTCGATCTCGGGGCTGATGCCCGCCTGCAGGTGGCGATAGGCCTTCATCACCACCCGGGGGCGCTCCGGATGGCCGAGCAGGATCGAGGTGTTCGACTGCTCCGTGTTTCCGGGCCGCGCCGGCAGATGGGGGTCGCGGGCGAGTGATCCGAGCGTCCCGGCGCTGCCGGGGGTCGTCGCCGCGACAAGCCGGCCCCCACGGGCCCCGGTCTTCCGCCGCCGACCGGCGACGACGGCGAGCAGCTCGCGGTCGTACTCGGCGAGGTAGTGGGCGTCGACCAGCCGGCCCTCGGTGCCGGAGGGCGAGAGCGTGCGGGCGAGCACCGCCTCAGGATGGTCGCGCTCGAGCCCGGCGGCGCTCTTGCCGTCGAGGAGGGCGACGGGGAGCAGGTACTGCTCGGCCTCGCCCTCGAGGAACTCGAGGTTGACGACGAGCAGCTCGACATGGGTGCTGCCGACGTTCATGCCGAAGCGCTCGGTGACCGAGGCGTTCTGCACCCGCCGGTTCTTGGCGCCGTACCAGCGGTGGCCGCGAAGCATCGCCGGGATGGCCGACTCGAAGTGGCGGCGGGTGCGCCCGTCGAAGAGGGACCACCAGGGGGCGGGAAGGCGCAGCTCAGGCAGCGGCGCTCGTTGTGCGGTGTCGTCCTCGACCCTCAGCTCTTGCAAGACGAACCAGTAGAAGGCGTACGGCGAGAGCGTGACGAGGTAGGGGAGCTCGCCGATGGCCGGGAAGTCGCGGTGCCCGAACAGCTCGAGCGGGACGCGGTCGGTGAACTTCGAGAGGCCGAGCTCGACGAACTGGGCGAAACGGGAGAGGTTGGCGACGACGAGGATCTGCTCGTTGCCGTCGTCGCGGACGAACGCGAGCACGCTCGGGTTGTCCGAGGGGACGAACTCGATCCGGCCGCGGCCGAAGACCCGGTGGCGCTTCCGGAGGGCGATGACGCGACGCAGCCAGCGCAGAAGCGAATCGGGGTTGTCGAGCTGGTTCGTGACATTGATCGACTCGTAGTGGCATTGCGGATCGATCACGACTGGCAGGAACAACCGCTGCGGGTTGGCGGTCGAGAACCCGGCGTTGCGGTCGCCGGACCACTGCATCGGCGTGCGGACCCCGTTCCGGTCGCCCAGGTAGACGTTGTCGCCCATCCCGATCTCGTCGCCGTAGTAGAGGACCGGCGTGCCCGGCAACGAGAGCAGCAGCCCGTGCATGAGCTCGATCTTCTGCCGGTGGAACTGCAAGAGAGGAGCGAGCCGCCTGCGGATTCCGAGGTTGATCCGTGCCTCGGGATCGGTGGCGTAGGCGCGGTACATGTAGTCGCGCTCTTCGTCGGTCACCATCTCGAGGGTCAGCTCGTCGTGGTTGCGCAGGAACAACGCCCACTGGCAGCCGTCGGGAATGTCCGGTGTCTGCTGGAGGATGTCGATGATGGGGAAGCGGTCCTCCATGCGCAGCCCCATGAACAGCCGTGGCATCAGCGGGAAGTGGAACGCCATGTGGCACTCGTCGCCGTTGCCGAAGTAGGTGCTGGCATCCTCCGGCCATTGGTTGGCCTCGGCGAGGAGCATCCTTCCCGGAAAGCGGGCGTCGATGTGGGCGCGCAGCTCCCTCAGGTAGCTGTGCGTCGCCGGGAGGTTCTCGCAGTCGGTTCCGTCCTCCTCGTAGAGATAGGGGACGGCGTCGAGGCGGAGCCCGTCGACGCCGAGGCCGAGCCAGAAGTCGACGATTCGCAGCATCCGCCGGCGCACCGCCAAATGGGCGTAGTTGAGGTCCGGCTGGTGGGAATAGAACCGGTGCCAGTAGTACTGGGCGGCGACCGGGTCCCAGGTCCAATTCGAGTGCTCGAAGTCCTGGAAGATGATGCGCGCGGCGGTGTATCTGTCCGGCGTGTCGGACCAGACGTAGTAGTTCCGCCAGTAGCTGCCGCGCGGGGCACGGCGCGAGCGCTCGAACCACACGTGCTGGTCGGAGGTGTGATTGAGAACGAGCTCGGTGACGACCCGGATGCCGCGCCGGTGCGCCTCCTCGACGAGGTTGCGGAAGTCCGCGAGCGTCCCGACGTCGGGGCGGATCGAGGTGTAGTCGGCGATGTCGTATCCGTCGTCGCGAAGCGGCGACGGATAGAAAGGGAGCAGCCAGACCGCTGTGACGCCGAGCTGCTGCACGTAGTCGAGCCGGCGGGTGAGCCCTCGCAGGTCGCCGCGCCCGTCGCCGTCGGAGTCGGAGAAGGCGCGCACCGGCAGCTCGTAGATGATGGCATCGCGGTACCAGTCCGCCTCGATCGGCATCGCCGGGCGGGCAGAGCTTGCGCGGCGTCGGGCCGGGCTCACCGGTTGGTGCTCACCGGCGGGTCAGCACGGCGAACAGGTGTGCCGGGGAACGAACGGGGTCGAGCATGATGAAATTGCGAGGCCCTTGCCAGTAGTAGTCGGCGTCGGCGAGGAGGTCGTGGACGACGAAGGGCTCGTCCCAACCGATCCCGATCGCACCGAGATCGAGCTGCACGTATCCGGACTGGGTCCATCCCGGGTCGAGGTTGACGACGCAGAGGACGGCGTCGCTGCGGCCCTCGTCGCGCTTTGACCAGCACATCAGCTGCTCGTTGTCGACCGGGTGGAAGCGCAGCGAGCCGTTCCGCCGGAGCGCCGGGTGTGCCCGCCGGGCGCCGTTCACCCGCCGGATCACGTCGCGGATGCTCGCCGGGTCGTCGGGATCCCAGTGCTTCACCTCGTACTTCTCCGAGTCGAGGTACTCCTCCGACCCCGGCGCGGCCGGCCGGTCCCAGAGGTGCTCGAAGGCCGGCCCGTAGATGCCGTAGCTCGCCGACAGGCATGCGGCGAGCACGAGGCGCGAGACGAACGCCGGCCTGCCGCCACGCTGAAGGCTTTGGGCCAGGATGTCGGGGGTGTTCGGCCAGGCATTCGGCCGGAAGTAAGCGGCGCCGGGGCCGGCGGCGAGCTCGGTGAAGTACTCGGTGAGCTCTTGCTTGGAGTCGCGCCAGGCGAAATAGGTGTAGCTCTGGTCGAAGCCGAGCTTGGCGAGGCGCTGCATGACCTTCGGGCGCGTGAATGCCTCGGCGAGGAAGATCACCTCCGGATCGACGGCGCGCACCTCGGCGATCAGCCACTCCCAGAACGGGAAGGGCTTGGTGTGCGGATTGTCGACGCGGAAGATGCGAACCCCGCGCCGGACCCAGGTGAGCGTCACCTCGAGCAGGGCGTTCCAGAGGCCGTCGCGGTCCTCGGTGTCGAAGTCGAGGGGGTAGGTGTCCTCGTAGAGCTTCGGGGGGTTCTCGGCGCACGCGATCGTCCCGTCGGGCCGGTGGCGGAACCACTGCGGGTGCTGGCTCACCCAGGGGTGGTCCGGGGAGGTGGTGAAGACGAGATCGAGCGCCAGCTCGAGGCGCCGCTCCGCCGCCTCACCGAGGAGCTTGGTGAAGTCCTCGAGCGTGCCGAGCTCGGGGGCGATCGCCTCGTGCCCGCCGAGTGGCGATCCGATCGCCCACGGGCTGCCGGCATCGCCGGGCTCGGCTC
This sequence comes from Acidimicrobiaceae bacterium, assembly GCA_027306715.1. GTDB lineage: Bacteria > Actinomycetota > Acidimicrobiia > Acidimicrobiales > Bog-793 > DAHUZG01. The sequence goes on along the minus strand of DAHUZG010000333.1, from coordinate 1,264 downwards.
GGGGCGAGTTGCCGCGGCCCTTGCGGGCCGTCGTCCCGATCGGATGGATGGGGGGCAGATAGACGACGTCGAACCCGAGGTCCGCCACGTAATCGAGCCGTTCGATGAGGTCGACGAGCGTCCCCGGCCGCTCGGCGCTCGGGCTGGTCGAGCGGGGGAACAGCTCGTACCAGGCCGAGCAGGTAGCCAGCTCCCGCTGGGCGAAGACCGTGGTGCGAGCACAGGAGCCGGGCGACGGCGCCAGCGGCCGGCGGGCCAGCAGGTCGTCGAGCTCAGCCAGACCGGCGATCGCTGTGGCGAGGCTCAAGGCGTAGTCCGACTGCTCGATCTGCTCGACGACGCGTGCCACCGCCGCCCGGGCCGGACCTTCAGCCAGGGTGCCGAGCGCGTCGGCCGCCTCTTCGACGAGCGCCGCCCCGAGGAAAGCGTCATTGGGGTCGTAGCGGCCAACCTCGACGCGGCGCAGGGCGTCGCGCCGCCAGGAGGAGAGGTGATCGACGCCGCCGGTGACCTCGACCTCGTAGCTCGCCACCTCGCCGGGCGTGAAGCTGGCGCCGAAGCGGTCGTTGCCGAGCGGGGACATCGCTACCCACGACCAGCTGCGGGTGCCCCTCCGGAGCCAGCGCAGGTGCGCCCGCACGAGGTCGTGGCCGTGGGTGAAGACATCGGCCTCGACGCGCACGGGATCGCCGACCGTCGCCTTGACGGCGAAACGGCCCCCGTCGACGCTCGGGGCCAGGTTCTCGACGACGACGTTGGCGATCCTCGTCGGCAGTGGCCGGGGTGTCGCCTCCTCGCTGCCCACGGTCGGTGACCCTCTCGTCGTGCTCCGGGCGGCCCCGGCCGGCGCGGCGGGGCCGGCGGCATCGGCGCGCCACCACGATCGTACCGGGCCGCAGGCCAGGCGGTCGAGAAGCCGTCCGATGGCCGCGGGCAGGCCGTGGAGCGGCAGTTGCCGGCGGGCGACCTCATGGTTGCGCGCGAGCAGCGCCTGGTCCGGGTGCTCGAGGAAGCGGCAGAACGCCTTCCGGCCCTCGTCGATCGCGGCGGGGAAGAACTCGAAGCCGAGCGCCGCCAGCTCGAGGGCGACCGGGTAGTCGCCGATCGCCAGGGGGCGGTCGTGGGTGGCGGCCTCGACGCTCGGGTTGCCGAAGCCTTCCCACGTGGAGGGCAGCAGCACGCCGTCGCAGGCGGCGTAGAGGTCGTCGATGGTGTACGCCACCTTTCCGGCGTCGCCGCGGCCACCGGGGCCGCCGGCGCCGGC
>DAHUZG010000330.1 GCA_027306715.1 Acidimicrobiaceae bacterium | reverse complement strand
TCCGCCCGCTTGTTCCGGAGGAACCACTCAAAGACGTGCTCGCCGAGCGTCTCGGCGACGAGCTCGGAGCGCTCCATCTCGTCGAGCGCCTCGGCGAGGCTGCCCGGCAGGGCGGTGATCCCCTCGGCCGCGAGCTCCTCGCCACGCCCGTCGCGGGGACCGCCGGGGCGGTGGCCGCGGCGGTGGCGGCGGGCATGTCGCTGCGACGACCCCTTCTGCAGGCCGGCGTCCTCCGGCTCGCCCGGCCCGCTCAGAGACAGCTCGCACCAGACGACCTTGCCGGCCCGCTCGCGCTCCACACCCCAGCGGTCTGCGAGGGCCCGCACGATCTGTAGCCCCCGGCCGCCGGGCTCGAGCGGGTCGGGACGGCGCAGCGCCGGGAGCTCGGTGCTGTAGTCACGCACGGCGATGCGGACCCGCGAGGCCTCGACCGTGACGTGCAGCTCCACATCGGTGTTGGCGTGGAGGAGGGCGTTGGTGACGAGCTCGCTGACGAGCAGCAGCACGTCCTCGACGACACCGGGACCCACCCCGTCGACGGCAGCGGCGACGATCCGGCGGGCATGCCCCGCGTCCGGCAGCCGCGCGCCGTAGACGTGGACCTGGTTCAGGCTCATGACAACCTCCCTACGCCCAAAAGGCAGTTGCCCGACGCCCCGAGCAGGCCAAACGCTGCGCGAGCTGTGACGCGCCCGCCGCGCCGGCCGGATGCGCCCGGATAGGCCGGGAAACGCCCCGAACGCGCCTCGCGCGGCGAGCGCCTCGCTCAGCGGCCGAAGACGGGGATCAGCAGCGCCCGGGCGATCGTGTGGAAGCGCAGGTTGAAGCCGACGACCGCCGGCGTCGCCGACGCGTCGAGGTCGAGCCGCTCGACGTCGAGGGCGTGGACGGCGAAGACGTAGCGGTGCGGCGGGTCGCCCGGAGGCGGCGCGGCGCCGGCGAAGCCGGGGCGGCCGGTGTCGTTGCGCACCTGCACCGTCCCGGCCGGCAGGCCGGATCCGTCGGGCGAGCCGGCTCCTGCCGGCAGCTCGGTGACCTCAGGCGGAAGATTGACTGCGACCCAGTGCCAGAAGCCGCTGCCGGTGGGAGCGTCGGGGTCATAGCAGGTGACGGCGAAGCTCTTCGTCTCGGGGGGGAACCCCCGCCAGGACAGCTGAGGGGACCGGTCCTCGCCGGTCATCCCCATGCCGTTCATGAGCTGGGGCTTCGACAGCGTCTCGCCGTCGGCGACGTCCTCGCTGCCCAGCTCGAACGAGGGCACCGCCGGCATGAAGTCGTACGGCAACGGTGGCCGTGGCTGCTCGGGCACGGGCTCTTCCTCCTCGGGTCGGTGTCCGCCCTGCGGACCCTTCGACACGCTACGGCGGCTCGGGGCTCACGCTGGCGCTCCGCCAGCAGCTGTCGGTCGCCCGCCTCAGCAGCTGTCGGTCGCCTGCCAGGGCCTCGGCACGACGAGCACGAGGTCGGTGTGGGTGAGGCTGTAGACGGGGATCCCCGTCGGCCCGGCCTCGGCGAGCTCGATGCCGACCTGGCCCTCCGGCGCGGCGAAGGTCTTCTTCCCGAACCAGTCGTACAGCGTCTTGCTCTGCACGTCGAGGAAGGCGCACGAGCCTCCGAAGAGGTCCTTCTTCTGGACCATCACCGTTCCCGGCAGCGTGTCGGGAGGGAACAGCGCCAGCACCTGCACCTCGGCCTGGGCGAGGGTGGTGTGGCTCGCCAGCGCCTCGTACCAGCCGGTGACGCGACCCTTGGTCGTCGTCACGTCGTTGAACTCGTAGCGACCGACAGAGCCGGCGGATCTCGGTCCGAAGCACGAGCCGGCCGGGCAGCGACGGTCGCGACGGTGGGCACGCGACCAGGCGGCGAGCGTCCCGCCGTAGCCGGCCCAGTTGACGCCCGGCGCCGGC
>DAHUZG010000325.1 GCA_027306715.1 Acidimicrobiaceae bacterium | reverse complement strand
CGGCAAGGGCCGCTTCTTGGACGACCTCCCCTTCGGTGATTTCCTGGAAGCCTGCATCCTGCGCAGCCCGCACCCGAGGGCGAGGATCAGAAGAATCGACTCGTCTGCCGCCCGCGAGCTGCCCGGTGTGGTCGCTGTCTTCACCGCCGAGAACCTGAAGGCGATCCTGAAGGACCTCCCCCCGAAGGTCGTCCATCCCGATCTCAACCACCAGCCGCGCTACGCCATCGCCGAGCACGAGGTGCGCTACGTTGGCGAGCCGGTGGCGGTCGTGGTGGCGACCGATCGCTATGTGGCCGAGGACGCAGCCGAGCGCATCGAGGTCGACTACGAGCCGGCGCCGGGGGTCGGCTCGACAGCCGCAGCGCTGTTGCCCGGGGCGCCGCTTGTCCACGAAGGCTCCGGCACGAACCTTGCCGTGCGCATCGTGCAGCAGGCCGGCGATCCCGCTGGCGCACTTGCCGGCAGCCCGCATGTCCTGAGAGAGACCTTCCACATCGTCCGGGGCGGTGGTCACTCGATGGAGGGTCGTGCCGTGGCGGCGCGATACGACGAGGCGATCGGCCAGCTGCAGGTGTGGGACGCCACCCAGACGCCGCACTACGTGCGGCAGATGCTCGCCGTTCTCTACGCCATGCCCGAGGAGGCGATCCGGGTGATCGCCCCCGCCGACATCGGGGGAGGATTCGGCCCCAAGGCCCAGTTCTACGGCGAGGAAGCTCTCATCCCCTGGATCGCCATGGAGCTTCGAGCGCCGGTCAAATGGGTGGAGGACCGCTGGGAGAACTTCGTCAGCGCGACCATGGAGCGGTCCCAGACCCACCGCGTGGAGATCGGCTTCGACTCCGACGGCCGGATCCTGGCGATCCGCGACGTGTTCGAGCACGACCAAGGGGCATACTGCGTCGGCCTGCAGGTTCCCTCGATCACGCTCTCCACGCTTCCCGGCCCCTACAGGATCGCGAACATCCACAGCGAGCTCCTCGCCTGCTACACGAACATGGTCCCGACCAGCTCGTTGCGCGGCGCCGGCCGACCCCAGGCGGTGGTCGTCATGGAGCGGATGGTCGACCGCATCGCCGAGCACCTCGGCATCGAGCCGGCCGAGATCCGGCGGCGGAACCTCGTGCAGCCGGACGAGTTCCCCTATGCCGTCGGCTTGCTGTTCCGCGACGGCAGCCCGCTCACCTACGACAGCGGCAACTACCCGGCGCTGCTCGATGGTGCACTCGAGCGGATCGATCTGCCGGCGTTCCGCGCCGAGCAGGAGACGGCGCGATCCCGAGGCCGGTTCCTCGGGTTCGGGATCGGGATGTATGTCGAGGGCTGCGGTCTCGGGCCCTACGAAGGGGCGCGGGTCCGTCTCACCAACAGCGGCGGGCTGCTCGTCTCGCTCGCCGCCTCGCCTCAGGGGCAGGGCTACGAGACCGTCTACGCACAGGTGGCGGCCGACGCCCTCGGCGTGGACCTCGACCTCGTCGAGGTGCGTCACGGCGACACGGCGTTCCTTCCCTACGGCCAGGGGACGTTCGCCTCGCGCATCACCGCCACCGCCGGGCCGGCGGTATGGCAAGCCTCCCGGCAGCTGCGAGGTGACTTGCTCGCCGCGGGGGCAGGGTTGCTCGGCGTAGCCGGGGAGGACGTCGAGCTCGACGGCGACCGCGTTCGCCTGCTCGACGATCCCGGCAGGCACGTCACCCTCGCCGCCATCGCCGCGGTCGTGAACGTGGGCAGGCACGGCATGAGCCTGAAGCCGGGCCTGCCGGCGGGCCTCGAGCGCACCTCTTTCTTCGCGCCGGAGCGGGCGACGTACTCGAGCGGCATCAACGCCGTCGTCGTCGAGGTCGACGTCGAGACCGGCAAGGTCGAGATCCTGCGCAGCGTGCTCGGTCACGACTGCGGCCGGGTGCTCAACCCGTTGCTCGTCGAGGGACAGATCCTCGGAGGGTACGCGCACGGCCTCGGCAACGCACTGTACGAGGAGGCGCTGTACGGGCCGGACGGCCAGCCGCAGGCGGTCAGCTACCTCGACTACCCGTTGCCGACGGCCAAGGAGGTGCCGCGGCCCGAGCTGTTCCACATCGAGTCTCCGAGCCCGCTCAACCCGCTCGGGGCGAAGGGAGCTGGCGAGGGAGGGACCGTGCCCGTGCCTGCCGCCGTCGCCAATGCCGTCGAGGATGCCCTGCGACCCTTCGGCGGCCGGGTCACCGAGTTGCCGCTCACCCCAGCCCGGGTGCTCGCGGCCCTGCGCGGGGTCACCTTTGCGTCGAGTGGCCGAGCAGCTGCAGCCGGTGACACGCCCGGATCGCGGCCCGAGCCGACAGCTGAGCCGAGCGCGCCAGCTCGGCGCCGGCTGCGGGGGAGAGGACGAGATGCAGCTCAGTCATGATCTCGAGCTCAATGTCCCCCTCGAGCGCGCCTGGGATCTGCTCACCGACCTCGAGCGGGTCATCGCCTGCATCCCTGGCGCCCGCCTCGATGCTGCAGCCCAAGGCGTGTACCAAGGCCAGCTCACGATGCAGGTGGGTGCTTTCAGATGCCGGTGCTCGGGCAGCACACGCTTCCTCGAGCTCGACGCCGACCACCGACGAGCGGTGCTGCAGGCGAGCGGGGAGGAGACTGCGAGGGGCGGCACGGTGGCACTGACGGTGACAGCACAGCTCCGTTCCGAGGGCACCCGGACCGCAGTCTCTCTCGCGGGCGACCTCGAGCTGACTGGCGAGCTGGGCCGCTTCGGTCGTGACGTCATCTACGACGCCGGCGCAGCCCTGCTCGGCCAGCTCGTCGACCTGCTCGAGATCGACCTTGCCGCTAGCGCCCTCGACCTTGCCGCCCGCGCCCCGAGCGCCGGTGCCCCAGGGAGCGCAGGCCCCTCCGGAGCAGCCGGCACCGCAGCGGGAGCCGGTGCCGGCTCCGGCGACGGCACGGCGTCGCCGCCGAGCGGCGCCGAAGAAGCGCTCGGCGACGCGCTGAAGTGGCTGAGGGGTGCTTCAAGCTCGGCCTGTCGGCATCTGCCGGCGACGAAAGCCTGCGTCGCCCTCTCGGGGCTGGCGGCCGTCGTCGCTGTGCTGGGTCGTCGCCGCGCTGGGTCGTCATCGAGATGCCGGAGGGCGAGATGAGTGACACCTCGGCGACGGACGAGGATGCGGGGTCGCTTGCCGGCGAGCCGATCATCAACGGTCTCGCCGCCCTCGACACCGCCGTGATCAGCGACGCCATGGAGCGCTTCGGCGCCGTCGATCCCCGTATCCGTCCGCTCTGGTCGGGCGCCCGCCTTGCTGGGCGCGCCCTCACGGTGTGGACCCATTCCGGCGACAACCTGCTCGTGCGCCAAGCCCTCGAGCTCCTCGCACCCGGGGACGTGCTCGTCGTGAACGGCCAGGGCGACGAGTCGAGGGCACTCATCGGTGACGTCATCGCCCGCCAGGCCCAAGCCCGCGGTGGCGTCGGAGCGGTGCTCGACGGCGCTGCCCGCGATGTCGAGCGGCTCGAGTCGTTCGGCTTTGCGGTCTTCGCTCGCGCCGTCACGCCAGCCGGGCCCTACCACCACGGCCCCGAAGCGGCTGCGCTGCCCCGTGGCCATCGGCGGCGTCGTGGTGGCTGACCGCGACATCGTCGTCGGCGACAGCAACGGCGTCGTCGTCGTGCCGGCTGCAGAGGGCGACTCGGTGCTCGCCGCGGCGCAGGCGCTGGCGGAGCTGGAGAGCAAGCAGCTCGGGTGAGCTCGGCGCTGCGCCGGCCTCTCGTCGTTCGCCGCCGGCGCTTGTCGGAGATTGCCGTGGGCGTAGCGCCGTCGCGGCAACCGGCCCTGTTCGATCAGGCGTGCAGCTCGATGATGCCGGCCGCCGAGAGGTCCCCGTCGAAGGCAAAGGCACGTTCGATGCGGCGTCGGTGCATCATCGCGAAGCTCGTGGCGTCCACCCAGGAGTCCTCGCGCTCGTCGTGCCGGCGCAGCCAGACGAGCGCCTGTTCCTCGGCGGCTTCGGTGACTCTCGACGTGTCGAGGCGGGAGGGCCCCAAAAGGTCACATCGGATCGAGATCTGATGTAAGTGCTCGCTCTCAGCCGGTCTTCGCGAGCGCGTCGAGGACCATCGTCACGAGCCGCGCCGCCTGCTCGTCGGAGAGGAGGGCGTTGGTGCACATCGGGCCGACGAGCGCCATCAGGTCGTCGCCGTCGATGTCGGTGCGGGCCACGCCCGCTGACTGGGCGCGCTCGAGGGTGGCCGCGGAGGCGGCGAGGATCTGGTCGCGCGAGGTGAGCTTGAGCTCGGGATCCTTCTCGAACGCCTCGCGCAGCTCGGTGAGGAAAAGGCGCTTGGTCTGGCCGTAGCGGACGTAGCCCTCGATCCAGGCGACGAGGGCGTCCCACGGTCCGAGCTCGGCGGCGCTGCGCTCGGCCAGGCGGGCGAGCTCGTCGATGTCGTTGCGGTAGACGGCCTCGACGAGGTCGATGCGCTTGGGGAAGTGGCGGTAGAGCGTGCCGATGCCGACCCCGGCCTGTCGTGCCACGGCCTCCATCGACGCCGTACCTCCGTCGCGGGCAAAGACCTCCCGGGCTGCTGCGACGAGTCGGTCGTGGTTCCGGCGCGCGTCGGCGCGCACCGGCCGCCCGTCGTCGCCCCGCGGCGTCGCCTCCTCGGCGACCGCCGTCCCCGCCCCGTCGGCTCGTAGGTCCATCTCTGACGCCTCCCTGACCGGCCCCGACGGTCGGGTCCTACCGAGCGGGTCCCGTCGACAGCTGGGAGACATCCCGCTCGTGACCAGGATATCAACAGGTGACGTCGTGCCCTGCGAGGTCCAGGCGGCCGCCCTCGCGACGGTCTCGGCGGGATCTTCCGAGGCGGTGTTGCAAACCGGAGCGAACCTCCGTATAGTAACCGGAGGAAGCATCCGCTTTCAGTCGTCAGTCGTGCTCTGAGCCGTCGCTCGACAGCGGGCCCCTCAGGGCGAACAAGGTCGTGATCGCATGCCCGCACTGCCCTCTGCCCCCGCGCTCCGGCGCACGCCCGACAGCCTCCGGCGCACGCCCGACAGCAAGGAGGGCTGCGACCCGGCCGCCCGGCAGCCGCGCCCGGCGCGCCCGGCGCGCCCGGCGCTGTTCGTTCCCGTCGTGCTCGCCTCTCAGCTGATGGTCGTCCTCGACGGCACCGTCGTCAACGTCGCCCTGCCTCACATCCAGCAGTCGCTGCGCTTCTCTTCGACGACGCTGTCGTGGGTGCTGAACGCCTACATCCTCGCCTTCGGGGGGCTGCTGATGCTCGGGGCCCGCTCGGGCGACCTGCTCGGACGGCGTCGGACCTTCCTCGCCGGGATCGCCCTCTTCTCGTCCGCCTCGCTCGCCGGCGGCTTTGCCACCTCGAGCTGGATGCTCCTCGCCTGCCGCGGCGCGCAAGGAGTCGGTGGCGCCCTCGTCGCCCCGTCCACCCTGGCGCTGCTCACGGCGGCCTTTCCCGAGGGACGCGAGCGGCTCCGGGCGATCGCCCTGTTCGCCACCGTCTCGGCCGCCGGCGCCGCGCTCGGCCTCGTCGCCGGCGGCCTGCTCACCGAGTGGGGGTCGTGGCGCTGGGTGATGTTCGTCAACGTGCCGATCGGCGCCGCCCTGCTCGTGATCGCGCCCCGCGTGATCGTCGAGACCAGGCGCCGCTCGGGCCGATTCGACATCGCGGGTGCTGCGACCTCGACGCTCGGCATGGCCGTGATCGTGCTCGGCCTGGTCGAGGCGGGTAGCGTCGGCTTCACCGACCCCCTCGTGATCGCCGCGCTGGCTGCGGGCGTGGTGCTGGTCGCCATCTTCGTGCGCAACGAGGCCCGTGCCGCCGAGCCGATCCTCCCGCTCCGGCTCCTCGCCAGCCGTACCCGCTCCGCGGCCAACGCCGCCCGGGGCCTTGTCTATGCCGGGATGTACGGGACGTTCTTCTTCACCAGCCAGTACCTCCAAGACGTCCGGCTCGAGTCGCCGACCCGCGCCGGCCTGGCGTTCCTGCCGATCCCGCTGGGGCTGTTCGCCGGATCGCAGCTCTCGAGCCGCGGGGCCCTCAACCGGCTGCGCCCGAAGGCGGTGATGCTTGTCGGGATCGGTCTCACCGCGGCGGCGCTGGCGGCGGTCAGCCGCATCGGCAGCGGCACCTCGATGGTGATCGTGCTGGCGGAGCTCGTGCCGCTCGGGCTGGGGATGGGGATCTCGCTCGTCGGGCTCACCTCGGCCTCGCTGGCCGGCGTCTCGCCGGCCGACGCCGGCGCCGCCTCGGGACTGGTCAACGTCGCGCAGCAGCTCGGCGCTGCCCTCGGCCTGGCGGTGCTCGTGACGGTCTTCGGCGACGCCACCGGGCACGCCCATCTCGTCAGCTCAGCCGGGCCGCTCACCGCCCACGCCGAAGCGGTGCTCGTGCACGGTGTCGACCGGGCCCTGGCGGTGGCGGCAGGCTTCGCCGCCCTCTCGCTCGTCATTGTCGGCTTCGGCGTACGCCAGCCGGCCCCGAGCCCGTCGCTGGCGGCGGCGGCCGAGCAGGGCCGCGGCGAGCGCCTCTCTGCCGGCGTGCGTGCCGAGACCGACCTCGAGAAGATGCCGGCTCGGCATCACCTGCCCGATGAACGAGGCGCTGGCCTGTCCCGGTCTTTGCCGCTCACGGGACGATCCGCTGCGGGCGCGCTCCGTGTTCGACCAGCCCCCGCACACGTCCACGGTGGGGCGAGCCAGGGCTAGCCCGCTTGCTCACGTCGGGCACCCCGGACGGGGAGGCATGCGCAATCGCCGGGCAGCCGCCGACGCGGAAGGACGGGCCGGGCGGCTGCGCGCCTCCGTCCCAGCTGTGGTTTGGCGGCCAGCGGGCCAGACCTTCGGTCTCGTTGGTGAGTCAGGAGATGGCGAATAGGTGTCGGTTCCGGATCATTCGGCCGCCGTCTGCGCGGACTGCCCGGAGCGCCAGGCGATGAAGGTGATCTCGATGCTCGCTCCCGCCGGCATGTCGCTGACGACGACCGCGGCCCGTGCTGGCGGCTCGTCGCCGAGGTAATCGGCGTAGATCTTGTTCAGCGCCGCCCAGTCGGACATACGTCGCAGGTAGCAGGTCGCTGAGACGACGTCACGCAGCTCGAAGCCGGCACGCTCGAGGTTCGCCTCGAGGTTCTGCATCGTCTGGCGGATCTCCTCCTCGATCCCGCCCGGGACGAGCTTTCCTGTCTCGGGGGAGAAGCCGCCGGTCCCGGCGACGTAGCAGTGGTTGCCCGCTACGACCGCCGACGAGTAGGGCCCGATCTCAGAACCGCTCCGGATGACGCGCTTGCGCATGAAGTGCCCCTTGTCAGATAGCGGATGGATCACCGTTTCACGACTGACCCCCAGCCGCCGCCACTCCCGAGATGCCGTGCCGGGGTTCGAGGCTCGCCCCGATCCGGCCCGACCTCCCGACGCCTCCCCGGAGTGGCGATGCGTCGGCTTGGTCAGCTCAGACGGTATCGGCGAGATGCAACTGGCTGTTGACGGCCTCTACTCCGAGTGCGTCACGGCGGCCACGGGGACGGCTGGCTCCGGTCCGCCACCGTCCTTGCCGGCGCCCCCCTCTCCGTCGAGCTCCTTGAGGTAGTTGTAGATCGTGAAGCGGCTGACCTCGAGCCGCTGGGCGACGAGATCGACCGCCTCGCGGATGGCGAAGAACCCCCGGGCGTCGAGATCCCGGACGATCGCCAGCTTGTGCGCCTTCTTCATGAGGTTGACCGGGACCTCGACCGCCGAGATGGCGTCTCGCAGGATGCCGTCGGCGAGCGTCTCGATCGACAGGGCGAAGGTCTCGCTCGGCGCCCCGGGCGCTCCGGCTGCCGCGCCGCCTAGGGTCGTCGTCGCCGTCAGCGCCGCCAGCACCTCGCGGGCGCGCTGAAGGTCGTTGATGTCGGTGTTCATGCACAGACATGCGACAGGGCGGCCGGTCGGGGCGTAGAAGAAGATGCTCGACGACCGCATCTGCCGCCCGCTGGCATCCTCGGTCCGATAGCCGACGAGGTGCTCGCTCCATCCGGCGCCGAAGACGCGCAGGCCGAGGTCCGTCGGCGGTCCGCCGACTTGACGCCCTGTGAGCGACCCGGCGACGGCGGCGATGGTATGTGGCAGCCTCGTCAGCTCGTGCAGCACAACCTCGGTGCGCGGCATGGCGGCGGCGAGGGGCTCGACGATCGGAGCGACGACGCTCACCACCAGCGCGGCGTGCGCGACCTCCTCCGCGGTGAACATCACCGCCTCGTCGCTCGGCACCGCCCGAGTGCGGCGGCGCACCGATCGCGCTGGGCCGGCCATCTCACTCAAGCTGCCAGCAGGGCGGCCGGTTGTCAACCGGCGGGCTCAGCAGGTGTTGACTGCTTCAATGACCAGTTGCAACTGCGTGGGGGGCAAGGCTAGCGTTCGGCTGCCTGCGAGCCGACCTTTGTCGGCCGGAACGGCACAGGGCCACTCGGGTCAAGGTTCCGTGAGCCTGTGCGGGCTGCACACCGAGGATCTCCGATACCGGGGATGCGCACAAGGGGGCTGTACATGCCGGATCGAAACAAAGCCCATCGCGGGGCGCGGCGAGCTGGCCTCGCCGCCTCGGCGTCGGTCGTGCTCGGGGCGCTGACGCTGCCACTGGCGCTTGGCAGCGGCGCCTCGGCGAGCACCCATCCGAGCGCCAGCTCCGGGGGAACCTTCACCTGGGCGCTCGACGACCCGCAGTCGTCGCTCGACTACGCGGTCGACCCGGAGATCCAGGGTGCCGGCATCGTGATGTCGCTCGTCACCCAGCCGCTCGAGGCTCTCTCGAGCACCAACCAGTACTCGCCGATCCTGGCGACCTCAGAGCAGCAGCCGAACCCGACGACGCTCGTGTACCACATCCGCTCGGGGGTGAGGTTCTCGAACGGGGCGCCACTCACCGCCGCTGACGTTGTCTTCAGCATCGAGCACGCGGCCACGCCGAGCCTCGCCTCGGCGACGCAGATGCCGGCGATCGCCGCCGTCACGGCGAGCGGCCCGCTCACAGTGACGGTCAAGCTGAAGGCGCCGAACCCGGTCGCCCGGGCCGACATCGCGATGACCGTATTCGTACAGGACGCCGCCTTCGCCAAGGCGCACAAGGCAACCCTCGGGACGCCGAGCGCGGTGCCGATCGGCACAGGACCGTTCAAGGTCACAAGCGACACCTCGAGCAGCATCAAGCTTGCCCGCAGCCCTGGCTACTGGGGCCGCTACCCACGCTTCAGCTCGCTCGTCTTCCCCGTCATCACCGACGACAACGCCCGGCAGCTGGCGCTTCGTTCGGGAGCGATCGATGGCAGCCAGATCGTCGACCTGAAGAACCTCGGCCAGTGGGGGTCGATCCCGGGGGTGAGGGCCTACCTGTCGCCGTCCAACTCACTCGACCTGGTCGGCTTCGACGTCGCCAAGCCTCCGTTCAACGACGTGCACGTGCGCAGGGCGATCGCCTATGCGATCGAGAAGCAGGGGCTCGCCCGGGCCGCGCTGGACAACAACGTCTCCTTCGTCTCCGGCGGGCTCGTGCCCGACTACGAGGTGAGCGACGTCGCCGGCTCGCTCGGCGCCGCCGACAAGTTCATCTCGACCCTGCCGGGCTATTCCTACAACCTGGCCAAGGCCGAGGCGCAGATGAAGCAGTCGGCCTACCCGCACGGGTTCTCGACGACGGTCCTCTACATCGACACGATCCAGTGGGAGACCACCTTCGTCCTTGCCCTGCAGCAGGAGCTGAAGCCGCTCGGCATCACCGTCACGCCAAAGCCGGTCAGCTTCGACGCCTGGTTCGGCGACTTCTTCACCCACAAGCTCGTCGGCATGAACATCCTCACGCTGGCCAACGCCCTCGTGAACGACCCGTCGGGGATCCTCACCTACTTCGTCGGGCCGCAGGGCTCGTACAACTTCGCTCAGTTCATGAACCCGGCGGTGGACAACGCCTCGAACGTGGTCAACTCCGACGCTTCCTCGGCTCGGCGCTGGGCGGCCACCAAGGTCATCCTGTCTGAGGTCGCTTCGCAGGTGCCGTACCTCCCGCTCTGGACCGAGCCGTCCCCCCTCGTGCTGAAGGGGTACAAGTTCACGAGCTCGAACGGGCTCTCGCTGTTCGACATGAGCAACGGGAAGTGGATCTACGAGATCCAGCCGGCGAGCTGACGCGCGCCCTCTCGAGAGCCGTGACCTTGCCGGGAACAGGCGCGGCGGCGGGTGAGCCGGCCGCGTGGCGCGAGGAGTTCCCGATCCTTCGCCAGTGGAGCTACCTCGACTGCGCCAGCTTCGGGCCGGTCCCGCTGGCGCACGTGGCGGCGAGCCAGGATCTCGTCGCGCAGATGAGCGAGCTGCGGATCGCCGACATCGGCGGCAGTGCCTCGATGGAGAAGCTCCGGGCCGAGGCCGCCGCCCTTCTCGGTTGCAGCAGCGACAGCCTGGCGCTGTTGAAGTGCACGAGCGAGGGGGTCGACCTCGTAGTGCGCGGGCTTCGCTGGCGCGCCGGCGACGAGGTGATCCTCTGCGAGGACGACTTCCCCGGCACGATCGCCCCCTGGCGCGCCCTCGAGCGCCAGGGGGTGGTAGTGCGGATGGTCCCTGACCGAGGCCGCTCGCGCAATGAGGTATCGGAGCTCGAGGCACTGGTGACGGACCGCACCCGGGTGATCTGCCTCAGCCTCGTCAATTCCTCGCACGGCTTCCGGGCGCCGGTCGCTGAGGTCGCCGCGTTGGCGCGCTCGCAGGGCATCTGGTTCGTGCTCGACGCGGTGCAGGCGATCGGCAGCCTCGACCTCGACGTCGGATCGCTCGGAGCCGACATCGTCGCTGCCCACGGCTACAAGTGGCTGCTCTCCGGCTTCGGGGTCGCCCTCGTCTACTGCTCGCAGCGAGCGATCGAGGAGCTCCAGTCGCCGCAGATCGGCTGGAAGAACGCCATCGGGGTCGCCCCGGCCGAGGTCGCCGTCGTGGCCGGCGGCGCGCGGCGCTTCGAGTCGACGGTGGCGTCGATCCCGGCTGTCGCCGGCATGCGCGCCAGCATCGCCCTGCTGCGCTCGGTCGGGCTCGCCACGGTCGAGTCCCGTGTCGCTGTGCTGCTCGACGCGCTCGTCACTGCTGCCGTCGCCAAGGGCTACGAGCTGCGCAGCTCGCGCGCCCCCGGCGAGACCTCGGCGATCGTCAGCCTTCGCCATCCCTCCCTCGACGCCGAGACGGTGCAGGAGAGCCTGAGGCAGGCCCGCGTCGCCTGTGCGGTGCGCAGCTCGGCGGTCCGCGTCGCCCCGCACTTCTACAATTCCCTCGACGACGTAGAGAGGTTCGTCGATGCCCTCCCTGTCTAGCTCGACCATGCCGCGCTCGACCAGGCCGCCCTCGACCATGTCGCGCTCGATCGGCGTGACGACCCGGTGCGCGCGCCGGCGCTGAGCTTCCCGGCGGCGGTCCCGTGCTGATCGTTGTCTTCCTGCTGCGGCGCCTGGTTGGTGGGCTGGTGCTGCTGCTCGTGCTGAGCATGCTCGTGTTCGGCCTGCTCTACCTGAGCCCGGGCTCGGCGATCGAGACGTTGATGGGCTCGCGCCCGCCCACGCCGGCGCTCGTGCATGCGCTGACGCTCGAGTACCACCTCAACGAGCCTGTTGTCGCCCAGTACTGGCACTGGCTCGCCGGGGCGGTGCACCTCGATTTCGGCACGTCGATCTCGGTGCAGACCGACACGCCGGTGAGCACGCTGATCTGGCAGCACCTCGGCGTCTCGGCGGAGCTGGCGCTCTACAGCCTGCTCATCGTCGCTGTCGTCGGCGTCCCGCTCGGGATGGTGTCCGGGATGTGGCGCGGGACGGTCGCCGACCGCAGTGTCTCGCTGATCTCGACAGCGGCGGTGAGCGCGCCGGCCTATGTCAGCTCGGTCCTCGCCCTCTACCTCTTCGGCGTGACGCTGTCGTGGTTTCCCGTCTACGGCGTCGGCAGCGGTGTCGCCGGGCGGATCGGTCACCTCACCCTGCCGGCGCTCACCCTGGCCGTGCTGCTCGGCGCCATCGTCGTCCGTCAGACGCGGGCGGCGGTGATCGGGATCGTCCACGAGGACTTCGTCACCTTCGCCCGGCTGCGTGGGCTCGGCACGGGTCGGATCCTTGTCCGCTACACACTGCGCAACGCCGCTGTGCCGGTGGTGACGAGCGCCGGCCTGCTCCTCATCATCGCCCTGACCGCCGGGCTGTTCGTCGAGCAGGTGTTCTCCCTGCCAGGCGCCGGCACGCTGCTGTTGATGGCGGTCACCGACAAGGACATCCCGACCGTGCAGGGACTGGCCATGGCGCTCGGTCTGCTCGTCGTCGTGGTGAACCTGCTCGTCGACATCGCCGTGCTCGTCATCGACCCGCGCAGCCGCTTCTCGACCAAGGTGCGCTGAGGTGGCGAGCGTCGCTGTCGAGACGGGCCACGCCTCGGCGCTGCGGGCGAGGCGCCGGCCACCGCTCTCGGTCCTGCTCTCGCTGATCGTCGTCGCCGGCATCCTGGTGCTGACGATCGTCCCGGGAGTTGTCGAGCCGTACAATCCGCTGGCACAGAACCTCCTCCTGAGCAGCGGCGGGCCGAGCGGGCTGCACTGGCTCGGCACCGACGCCAACGGGCGTGACGTGCTCTCTCTCGTCGTCGCCGGCACGCGCGCCGCTGTCGTCGGGCCGGCGGTGATCGCCGTCGGCACTGTCGTGCTCGGCGCCACGCTCGGCATCGCGGCGGGGCTCAAGGGCGGCATCTTCGACGCCGTCGTCAACCGCCTCGCCGACCTGCTCTACGCCCTTCCGGGCTTGCTCGTCGTGATCGTCGTCGTCGGCATCGTCGGCGGCGGCTACTGGCTCGCGGTGGGAGTGCTGCTCGTCCTCTCGATCCCCGGGGAGATCCGGCTCTGCCGGGCGGCGAGCGCCGTGCAGGCGCGGCTCGCCTACGTCGAGGCGGCGCGGACGCTCGGGCTCGGGACGTGGCGCATCATGTGGCGCTACCTGGCGCCGAACATCCTCCCGACGATCATTGCCACGCTGCTGCTCGATTTCGTCGGCGCCCTGCTCGGCCTCGCCGGGCTCGCCTATCTCGGCTTCGGCACGCTTCCCGGGGCGCCCAGCTGGGGGCAGCTGCTCTTCGGCGGCGAGAGCCTCTTGCAGGAGAACCCGTGGATGTCGGTCGGCCCGAGCATCCTCATCATTCTCACGGCGACGAGCGTCACCTTGATCGGTGACTGGCTCTACGACCGCAGCGTCGGCACCATGGGCGCCCGATGAGCGAGCCGCTCGCAGCAGGGGTCGAGCGCCACGCCGGCGCCGCTGAGCCGTTGCTCGAGGTCCGGCAGCTCTCCATCCTCGCCGCCCGCGGATCCGGCAGGCCGCGCACCCTCGTACGCGACGTGAGCTTCACCCTCGGCGCTGGCCGTACGCTCGGCGTCGTCGGGGAGTCGGGGAGCGGAAAGACGATGGCGGCCCGCTCGATCGTCGGCGTGCTGCCGGCGGGCGTGCAAGCGAGTGGTGAGGTGGCCTTCGACGGGACCGAGTTGCTCGGTGCTGGAAGGCGCACGCTGCGTCAGCTGCGCGGACGCCGCATCGGCATGGTCCTGCAGGACCCCTTTACGGCGCTCAACCCGCTGCAGACCATTGGCGAGCACGTCCGTGAGTCGCTGCCGCGTGGCAGTCGCCGGCCTCGGGCCGCAGCCGGCTCAGAGGTCGCCCGGAGGCTCCGTGAGGTCGGCCTCGACGCCGCCGAGGTCGCCGGCCGCTACCCCTTCCAGCTCTCCGGCGGCATGCGTCAGCGCGTGGCGATCGCGGCGGCGCTGTGCGGCGATCCCGACCTCGTGATCGCCGACGAGCCGACGACAGCCCTCGACGTCACCACACAGGCCGAGGTCCTCGCCCTGCTGCAGC
>DAHUZG010000317.1 GCA_027306715.1 Acidimicrobiaceae bacterium | reverse complement strand
CGGTGATCGCCCTCGTCGAGGTGATCGCGCTCGTTCTCTTGAGGGTCGAGCGCGGCACCCGGTACCGGGATGTGCTCGCCCCCGCCCGCGCCGCCGAGGCGCCGGCCGGGACCGCTCGGCCTGTGGTCCCGACCCCCGCCTCCTCGCTGGCGGCGCCCCCCTCGGCGGCGCCCCCCTCGGCCGCGCCCCCCTCGGCGGCTCGGCTGGCTACCGGGCGCAGCGCCGGCATCCGGCGGCGCACCAGCGCCGGCGCCTACCGGGCGGGGCTCGTCGCCGGCAATCTCCGGCGCTTCGCCCGGACGGCGCGCCGGCCCGGCTGAGCTTGGTTGGATTCCTGGCGACCCCTCTCGCTAATGTCGGCGGCGTGACCCCCAGCGCCGGCTCGGAGCCGACGTCGCCCGTCCCCCGCCAGGACGCTCCCCTCGGCCCCCTCGGGCTGACAGGCGACCCCTTCCGGCCCGCACCGAGCGCAGGGCGCTCGCGCCGGCGGGTCGGCCGTCTCGGCGTCCCCCTCGTCCTCGGCGGCGGAGCGCTCCTCCTCGGCGGATGCAACGTCCCGACCTTCGGCGCCTTCCGCGGGTCGACGGTACAGGGCCACGACGAGTTCAAGCTGTGGTTCGGCACGACCGTCGCCGGGCTCGTCGTGGCGGCGATCGTCTGGGGCCTGATCTTCTGGTCGCTGGCGCGCTACCGCAAGCGCCGTGGCGACAACTCGATCCCGCGCCAGTTCAGCACCAACCACATCCTCGAGGTGGTCTACACCACCATCCCGGTGATCATCGTGGCGGTCCTCTTCTACTTCACCGTCGTCACCGAGAACGAGATCGACGCCGTCTCGTCGCACCCGGCCGAGATCGTGCACGTCCTCGCCTACCGCTGGGGCTGGCGGTTCACCTACGCCGACAGCTCGAACCGGCCGCAGGGCGTCGTCATCCAGACCACGGCCGAGCCCTCGTACTACGCCAGGGCCGCCACCTCCAAGGAGTACCCGCAGATGGTGCTGCCGGAGGGCGAGACCGTGCGCATCGTGCTCACGACCAACGACGTCATCCACGGCTTCTACGTCCCCGCCTTCAATTTCAGCCGCTACGCCCAGTCAGGAGTGACCAACCGCTTCGACTTCACCCCGACCGAGCTCGGAGTGTTCCGAGGGCAGTGCACCCAGTACTGCGGCCTCTATCATGCCGAGATGTTGTTCAGCGTCCGGGTCGTCAGCGCCACCTCGTTCCGCTCGTGGCTCAGCGCCGAGCAGACGACCCAGGCGGCAGCGTCGTGAGCACGGCGACGCCGCCGAGGAGGAGCTGCCGATGACGGCCATCGCCGAGCAACCGCTCACCGGCGGGATCCCGCCCCACGCGCGCGCCGAGCATGCTCATGGCCCGACAGGGCTCATGAAGTGGATCACCTCGACCGATCACAAGGTGATCGGCAAGAGCTACCTCATCACCTCGTTCGTCTTCTTCTGCATGGCCGGGATCATGGCGATGCTGATGCGCACGCAGCTGGCGGCACCCGACAATACCGTCGTCAGCCAGCACGCGTACAACGAGCTGTTCACGATGCACGGCAGCTTGATGCTCTACCTCTTCGCCGGACCGTTCGCCTTCGGCGGGCTCGCCAACTACATCGTCCCGCTCCAGATCGGAGCACCGGACATGGCTTTCCCGCGCCTCAATGCCCTGTCGTACTGGCTCTACCTCGGCGGCGGGCTGACGATGGTCTCCGGCTTCCTCGTCGTCGGAGGGGCGGCAGACTTCGGCTGGGTCGCCTACGCGCCGCTCTCGGACGCCGTCAACTCGCCAGGAGCGGGCGCCGACATGTGGATCATGGCCCTTGTGCTGACGGGATTCTCGGCCATCTTCACCGGTGTCAACATCGTCACGACCGTCTTCTACCTGCGGGCACCGGGCATGACGATGTTCCGCGTGCCGATCTTCACCTGGAACATGGTGGTCACGGCGATCCTCATCCTGATCGCCTTCCCGGTGCTCACCTCGGCCCTCGTCATGCTCTGGTGCGACCGCCATCTCGGCACCCATATCTTCGAGGTGAGCGGTGGCGGCGTGCCAGTGCTCTGGCAGAACCTGTTCTGGTTCTTCGGCCATCCGGAGGTGTACATCCTCGCCCTCCCGTTCTTCGGCATCGTCACCGAGGTGATCCCGGTCTTCTCGAAGAAGCCGGTCTTCGGCTATCGGACGATGATCTTCGCCACGATCGCCATCGGCGCGCTGTCGACGAGCGTCTGGGCACACCACATGTTCACGACCGGGACGGTGCTGTTGCCGTTCTTCAGCCTGATGACCTACCTCATCGCCGTCCCGACGGGGATCAAGTTCTTCAACTGGATCGGGACGATGTGGCAGGGCAGGATCGAGTTCACGACGGCGATGCTGTTCTCGATCGGCTTCCTCGTCGTCTTCCTCTTCGGTGGCGTGACCGGCATCATCCTTGCTTCGCCACCGCTCGACTTCGCCACCCACGACACCTATTTCGTCGTCGCCCACTTCCACGAGGTGCTCTTCGGCTCGGCGGTGTTCGGCGGCTTCTCGGGCATCTACTACTGGTACCCGAAGATCACCGGGCGGATGATGCACGAAGGACTCGGGAAGACCAGCTTCTGGCTGATGTTCGTCGGCTTCTGGGTCACCTTCATGCCGCAGTACCTGCTCGGCCTGCACGGCATGCCGAGGCGGATCGCCGAGTACCCGAGCGTCAACGGCTGGACGGGCCTCAACCAGATCTCCACCGCCGGGGCGTACATGCTCTTCCTCTCGGTGTTCGTGATGGTCGTCAACTTCGCCATCTCCTGGCTGCACCCGGTGCCCGCCTCGGCCAACCCGTGGGATGCTCACACCCTCGAGTGGGCGACGACCTCTCCGCCTCCGCATCACAATTTCGAGCGCCTCCCGCCGGTCCGCTCCGAGCGCCCCGTGTGGGACCTCAACCACCCCGAGCACCGCACTCTGACCGCCCACGGCGCGACGCCGCGACCTGAGCCGGCGCTTGTCGGACAGGGTGCGGTCGGACACGGTGCGGTCGGACAGGGTGCGGCGACGTTCGATCCCGAGGATCGCGACCGATGAGGGTCGAGGCGATCTTCCTGCTCGTCATCTCGGTGTTCTGCGGCACCGTCGCCGTCTGCTACTGGATGTTCAGCGGCGAGCAGTCCGGCACGGTGATGCTCGCCGGCGGATGCCTGCTCGGCCTGCTGCCGGGGGGCTACTACCTCTGGTGGTCGCGGCGGATGGACCGGCGTGCCGAGGACGACCCCGAGGCGACTCTCGAGGACGGCGCGGGGGTGATCGGCGCCTTTCCGAGCTCGAGCGTCTGGCCCTTCGTGCTCGGTGTCGGCTTCGCTCTCATCGCCCTTGCCTTCGTCTTCGGGGTCTGGACGGCGGCGGTCGGCCTGAGCGTCGTCTTCTCGGCGGTGATCGGAGTGATCCTCGAGAGCCGCCGCGGCGGAGTCGTCTGATCGAGACGACGACGTCCCGGACCCGGTCTCTCCGGGGAGGCTCGTTGTCACCCGGCGGTATCAGCCGGGGCGCTGGCGTCGCCGCTTCTCCTTCCCGGCGGCGACGCGCCCGCTGCGGCGGGCGAAGCCGATGACGAACCCGGCGAGAGCGACCATGAGCACGACGAAGACGGCGAACACGGCGATCGCCGCCGCGCCTCCGCTGGCGAGGATCATCCGCCGTTCCCGCCCTTCCCGCCGTTCCCGCCCTTCCCGCCCTTCCCGCTGAGCCCGCCGCCGCCGCTGAGCCCGCTTCCGCCGCTGAGCCCGCTTCCGCCGCTGCGGACCCCCTCGCGGAAGCGCAACAGCCCTTCCTGCACGACTGTGACGACGAGACGGCCGGCGCGGTCGTAGAGCGAGCCGATCGAGAGGCCTCGTCCGGAGTGCGCGCTCGGGCTGCGCTGGTCGTAGAGCAGCCAGTCGTCGCCGCGCGCTGCCCGATGGAACCACATGCAGTGGTCGAGGCTGGCGCCGGCGAAACGCTCCTCGGCCGAGGAGCGCCCGTGGCGCTGGGTCGCCGCGTCGAGCAGGGTCAGGTCCGAGGCATAGGTGATCGCTGCCGCGTGCAGAAGCGGCGACTCGCCGAGCGGCTCGGTGGCGCGGAGCCAGAGCCGCTGCGCGGCGGCCGGAGCGCTGCGTGCCCACGGCGGCTCGGTGACGAAGCGCAGCTCGATGCCGCTGTCGGCGCGGGTCGAGACGAGCGACCGGGCGTCGGGCGCCCGAAGGCTCGCCGGAGCCAGCTCCTCGGGCGCCGGGACCTCGGGCGGGGCATCGTGGTGCTCGAGGCCGGGCTCGCCCGGGTGGAACGAGCACTGCAGGTTGAAGATGGCTTCGCCGTGCTGGAGCGCCACCACCCGGCGGGTGGTGAACGAGCGCCCGTTGCGGATGCGGTCGACGACGAAGACGATCGGGACGGCGAGATCGCCGGGCCGCAGGAAGTAGGAGTGCAGGGAGTGGACGACCCCGTGCCCGACGGTGCGCCCGGCGGCCATCAGCGCCTGGGCGGCGACCTGGCCGCCGAACACCCGGTCGACTGACCCTGCCATGTGCGCCGTGGCGCTTCGGAAGATGTCGTCCTCGACCTGCTCCAGCTCGAGGAGTCGGGTGAGCTGGCCGTTCCCCTCCTGCATCGGGCAAACGGTACACTTGGGCGATGGCGAGCACCCACTCCGGTCTGGTCAGTCGGGTCCGGGTGCTGCTCCGCTCGCCTGGGTTCGCCAAGCTCTGGCGCTACGGCGCGGTCTCCGTGGTCTCGACGGCGCTGAGCCTGCTGCTGCTCTACCTGTTCTTCCGCGTCGCCGGGATGACGGCGACCGAGGCGAACATCGTCGCCACCGTCCTCGCCACGCCGCCCAACTACTACCTCAACCGGAGCTGGGCCTGGGGTAAGACCGGAAAGTCGCACATCGCTCGCGAAGTGATCCCGTTCTGGGTGATCGCCGCCGCCGGGCTCGTCCTCTCGACGCTCGCCGTCACGGCGGCCGACCATGCTGCGCATCACGCAGGGCTCGGTCACCACCTCGAGACGCTCGTCGTGCTCGGAGCCAACTTCTTCACCTACGGGGTGATCTGGGTCGGCAAGTTCATCCTCTTCAACCGGGTGCTGTTCGTCGACCGCCCGGAGGGTCTCGCCGATGTCGTGACCCAGCCGGATGCGCCAGGCGAGGCGCCGCTCGCGACACCGCGGTCGCCCGGTGAGCGGCCGGCATTGCGGGTGCTGCGCGGAGACGGCAGCGCCGGCTCCGGCGGTGCGGTCGGCTCGGCGGTCGGCTCGGCAGCCACAGCAGGGGCCACGCCTCGCGCCGAGCGGCCCTGAGCGCTCGCCGCCCGGAGCTCACGCGGGCGCTGGGCGCAGCGCTCGGCTCAGCCGGTTGGCCGCTCGCCGGCCGTCCTGCACGCAGGCGGGGATGCCGATCCCACGGTAGCCGGCGCCGGCGAGGACGAGGCCCGGGCGCGCCTGTTCGAGGGCCTCGATCCTGGCTACGCGTGCCAGGTGCCCGCTCAGGTACTGCGGGAAAGACGCCGGCCAGCGCTGGACGAGCACCTCGAGAGGGCTCGAATCGACGCCGAGGATCGCAGCGAGCTCGTCGAGCGCCCGCGCTTCGAGGTCGACGTCGTCGAGCTCAAGCGGGCGGGGGTCGAGGTGGCGTCCGAGCGAGGCGCGCACCACCGCCTCGCCCGAGCGTGCTGAGCGCGGCCATTTCGTCGAGACGAAGGTGAGCGCAGTCGTCATCAGCTCGGGCGAGCGCGGCACGAGGGCGCCCGATCCGGCGAGCGGCGCCGGAAGCGCCGATGCCGGCCAGGCGATCGTGACGAGGGCGACGCCGGCGTAGGGAATCGCTGCGCACTCGCCGGCAAGCTCCGGCGCCAGCGGCGCCACCAGCTTGGCGGCGCTCGAAGCGGGCACGGCAAGTATCAACCCGTCGACCTCGACGCACGCACCCCCGGCGAGCTCGAGCAGGTAGCCCCCGCCTCCTCCGGGACGCGGCTCGACCGCGGTGACCGGGCAGCCGAGGCGCAGCTCGACCCCGCTGGCCGCGCAGCGCTCGGCCAGCACGGCGGCGAGGCGCCCGAGCCCGGCCTCGAGGCCGAGGAACAAAGACGGCGGGGTGACGCCGGCGCTCGCCGCCTGGAGCTGCGACGGCGGCCCGCCGTGCCGCCCTGCTGCGGGTGGGGCCTGGCCGCCGCCTCCCCCGAGGGGCCACCGGCGAAGGGCCCGCACGAGGCTCGACTCGCCGGCGACGCGCTCGGCGAGCGCCGGCGCGACGGCGGCGAAGGAGAGCTCGGAGCTGTCGCCGGCGTTGGTGCCGCCGAGCAAGGGATCGACGAGTCGCTCGAGCACCTCTCGTCCGAGGCGCGGCGCGACGACCTGCGCGATCGTCGGGTCGTCCTCCCCGGCGACGGCCCGTGCGGCGAGGTCGATGGGGAGCCGCCGCTGCAGGAGAAGGTCGAGAGCAGCGCGGGCGGCGCCCGGCAGGGTGACGATGCCGCTGCGGGCGAGGGCGACGAGGTCGGTCGGGATGCCGAGCGCCAGTCCGGGCGGGAAGGGGCGCAGGCGCCCACGGGCGAAGATGGCCGCCGAGCTCGCCGAGGGGGCGATCAGCTCTTCGCCGATCCCGAGCTCCTCGCAGAGCCGCCTGGCGGCGTCGTTGCGGGTGATGAAGGCGTCGGGCCCGAGATCGAGCGGGCGCGACCGGAAGGTCGTCGTCGCCAGCTTGCCGCCGAGCCGCTCACCGGACTCGAGCAGGACAACCTCGTCGCCGCGGCCGCAGCCACCACTCCCGGCTCTGGCACTGCCGGCGTCGGTGTCGGCGTCGGTGGCAAGCGTGAGGGCGGCGACGAGGCCGGTGACACCGCCGCCGACCACGGCCACCCGGCGGCCGCTCACCTGCGGCTCACCTGCGGCTCGCCGGGCGCCGCCACACCCGCGGCCTCGTCGACGAGGCGGGCGATCAGAGTGGCGAGCCCGGGGTCGTCGTTGAGCGAGGCGGTCCGGGCAAAGGCGAGACCGAGCTCGCCAGCGAGCCGTCTGGCGTCGACGTCGAGGTCGTAGAGCACCTCGAGGTGATCCGAGGTGAACCCTGCGGCGCAGACGACCACACCGTCGACGCCCTCACCGGCGAGCTGGCGCAACGTGTCGAGGATGTCGGGACCGATCCAGGGCTCGCTCGTACGGCCGGCGCTCTGCCATCCGACCCGCCAGGCGACGCCCGAGCCCTCGAGGCCGCAACGGGCCGCCAGCAGCCCGGCCGTCTCCGCGAGTAGCGCCGGGTAGGGGTCGCCGGCGGCGACGATCCGCTCGGGGAGGCTGTGTGCGGTGACGACGACCGTCACCCTCTTGGCGCGCGGCCGCACCTCGGCGAGCGCCGCCTCCACCCGTGTCGCCAGCAGCTCGATGAGCTCGCGCTCGGCGTGCCAGCTCAGCACGAAGCGCGCCGCGATGCCACCGGCGGCAGCGGCACGACCGGCCCGCTCGACGTACTCGCCGACCGACATCGACGAGTAGTGCGGCGCCAGCACGATCCCGACGAGGTCGCGCAACCCGGCTGCGGCGATCTGCCCGACGGCTTCCTCGAGGCGCGGCGAGCCGTGCTTGGTGCCCGACCATACCCGGTAGCGGCCCGGGTTGCGCAGCTCGAGAGCGCGCTCGACGGCGGCCACCTGCGCAGCGGTGCGCTCGGCCAGCGGCGACACTCCGCCGATGGCGTCGTACCGCCGGCGCAGGTCGGCGAGCTGCTCGGGCGAGGGCGGACGTCCCCGGCGGATGTCGGTGTAGTAGCTCTCGACCTCCTCGGGCGAGCGGGGCGACCCGTAGGACATCACGAGCACCCCGGTGGTGGCGCCGCTCGGAGCGCTCATAAAGCGCCCGGCCCCGGCGCGCTCGGCGCCGGGGCCGCCAGCGCTCCCCCGGCGGTCTCGGCGTGGACGAGCTCGACGAGCGCGGCGAGCACACCGGGGTCGGTCTCGGGCAGCACGCCGTGGCCGAGGTTGAAGACGTGGCCCGGGCCTCCGGCGACCTCGGCGAGGATCCGGCGCGTCTCGGCGGCGGCGGCAGGGAAGCCGGCGAGCACGACCGTCGGGTCGAGGTTGCCCTGCACGGCGACGCCGGTGCCGACCCGCGCGCGGGCGCGATCGAGTGGGACCCGCCAGTCGACGCCGACCACCTCGGCACCGGCGCCCGCCATCAGGTCGAGCAGCTCTCCTGTGCCGACTCCGAAGTGGATGCGCGGAACGCCGAGGTCGCCGAGCCCGTCGAGGACGCGGGTCGAGGCCGGCAGCGCGTAGCGCTCGTAATCGTGCCGGCTGAGCACCCCGGCCCAGCTGTCGAACAGCTGGACCGCTGCGGCACCGGCCGCCACCTGGTCGCGAAGCGACGCCAGCACCGAGTCGGCGAGCAGCTCGGCGAGCTCGAACCACGTCGTCGGGTCGTTGTGGATGAGCGCCTTGACGTGCTCGAAGCTCCGGCTCGGGCCGCCCTCGACGAGGTAGCTGGCGAGGGTGAAGGGGGCGCCGGCGAAGCCGATCAGCGGCACGTCGAGCTGGCTGGTCAGACCCCGGACGGTCTCGGCGACGTAGGGGGCCTGCTCGTCGGGGACGAAAGGGCGCAGCTTCTGCACCGCGGCGCGCGTGCGCACGGGCTCGGCGAGAACAGGCCCGCGACCGGGCACGATGTCGATCGGCGAGCCGGAGGCGACGAGCGGTACGACGATGTCGGAGAAGAGGATGGCGGCATCGACCCCGTAGCGCCGCACCGGCTGCAGGGTCAGCTCGGCGGCGAGCTCGGGCCGGCGGATCGACTCGAGGATGCTCTCGGTGCCGCGCAGCCGACGGTACTCAGGCAGCGACCGGCCCGCCTGGCGCATGAACCACACGGGCGTGCGCTCGACCGGCAGGCCCCGGCAGGCCCGCAAGAAGCCGCCGCGCCCGACTGTGGCCACCTCGGCGGGTGGCGAGCTCACGGACGCTCCGGCGGCGCCGGACGAGGAGGCGCCACGGCGGTGCCGGGCCAAAAGATCACGCCGACCGACCCTAGTGGCACTCCCACCACCGCCCCGGTCCGCGCTCGCCCCGGCGACCGTCGCCGAGCGGCGCCAGGACGCTGCTGGCTGGTGCGGGTGGCGCCGTTTCGACTAAGAAAGCGGTGTGAGCCAGCTGACTGCACCGCCGGTCGCCGTCGCCGGCGGACCGGTGCATCCGAGGCGGCCGCAGCTGCTGGCCGTCGGCGTGATGATCTGGCTCGGCTCGGAGTTCATGTTCTTCAGCGGCCTGTTCGCCGCCTTCTTCACGATCCGGGCGAATGCCAGCGTCTGGCCGCCGCCTGGGATCAAGCTCGACACCTACCAGGCGCTGGTCTTCACCTTTGTCCTGCTCGCCTCGAGCCCGACGATGCAGTTCGGAGTGTGGGCGCAAGAACGCGGCGAGCGGGGGAAGGCCCGGGCGTGGATCGTCGTCAGCTTCCTCCTCGGAGCGGCGTTCATCGGCAACCAGGCGTACGAGTGGATAACCCTGCCGTTCCGCCCCCACACCAACGCCTACGGGTCGCTCTTCTACATCATGTCCGGCCTGCACGGCCTGCACGTGATCCTCGGCCTGGTGGCGATGATCGCCCTCCTCGGCCGCCTCGCCGGTCCGAAGGGCGACCCCGGGGAGACGGCGGTCTTCCAGGCCGTCAGCTACTACTGGCACTTCGTCGACATCGTCTGGATCGGGCTGTTCAGCGCCCTGTTCCTGTTCTCGTGATGCGCCGCGCCGCCCTGCTCGCGCTCGCCGCCCCGAGCGCCCTCGCCGTCGGCCTGCTCGCCGTCGCCCCCGACCCGGCGGGCGCATCCGCTTCCCGGCCCGCCGTGCTGGCCACGGCGCTCCCGGCGGCTGCCGCCGGG